>JAKCAB010000033.1 GCA_021839785.1 bacterium
TGACGGAAGTGCCGGGGTCGAGGCTCAGCGGGATCGCGTTCAGGTAACTCACAGCCGCGGACGCTGCGGTCCGCGACAAGTTCGCCGGCGGCACGTCGGCCACCGCATTCAAATAGCTGGCAGTCGCCGAGGTCACCTGCAGGGCCGTGCCCGCGGGCGGCGTTTCGGGCAGCGCGTTCAAGAACGAGGTTTCCAGCGAAACCACGCGCAGTTTGGGCTGTGAGTTCGCGTCGAGCGGATCGGTGTTTTCGAGCGTCTCGCCCAGGTCATCCCAGCCGTCGCCGTCGCTGTCCGCCACGAGCGGGTTGGTGCCGTGCTTGAATTCGTCGAGGTTCTTCAGCCCGTCGTTGTCCGGGTCCTCGTCGCCGTCATTGATGCCGTTGTCGTCGGAATCCTTTTTCTTCGGATCGTAACCGTAACGGAGTTCCCAACTGGTCGGCAGGCCGTCGCCGTCCAGGTCACGGTCGCCATCGAGGATGCCGTCGTTGTAAGTGCTGGGCTTGTTCGGGTCCAAGCCGAGGGCGATTTCGATGGCGTCGGGAATGCCGTCCTGGTCGGTATCAATCCCACCCAAGACCCAGAACTGCCACTTGACCTCGGCGGACAGCGCGTTGCCGGCAAGGTCGGCAATCGGCGGGCGCACGCTGACCTCGTAGAGGCCGGGATCGAGGTTCGCGCCAAAGGAAAGCAGGATCGCGTTGAGTTCGGACCGGTATTCGAGCTGCCCGTTCGCGATCGGCACGTCATCGGCGGTCCCGAGCAAGGCGTCGGCGCCCGCGAAGCGCGGGCGGAAGGTCAGATCGTTCACCGTGTTCGGGTCCAAGGGTTCGTTGAAGTACGCGCCCACCAAGTTCGCCGAGCCGACAATGCCGCCCGCCTTCGGCAGCTTCTTGATCACGCGCGGCGGCGTGGCGTCCTTCACGAGGTCCACCCACAGAGCGGAGGACCACGTGGCGTTCCCGCCCGTATCGACGGCCCGGGCCTGCACTTTGAAGGTGGTCTTGCCGGCGCTCAGCAACGGCGCCAAGAGCGTTTGCTCGAAGGGGAAATTGCCGTCGGTGACGACCTTCACGTCATCGAGGTAGAACTCCACGTCGCGCACCTGCACGTCATCGGAGACCGCCGCGGAAGCCGGGAACGGCTTACCTTCCTCGGAGCGGAAATGGTCGGAGTCCGGCTGGAGCGGGAGGTCCAGCGACAGGCTGATGCCGGGCGCCTGACCTTGAGTGTCATAAGGCAGATAGCCGACCACTTGCAGGCCGGCCTGGCTGCAGGCGACGTAACCCAGGCCGTTGTTGATCGCCACCGCTTGTGCGCCGCCGGGCATCGGGAACGTGACCAGAAACTGGCTGTTCGTGCCGTTAGGATTCAAGTCGTACAGCGAAAGGTTGTGCGGGCCGTCGTCGGTCGAGTTCGGCCCCACTGCCGCCAAGCCGACGCCAGAGCCGTTGGACACCAGGTGGCGCCAGCCGCGCTGAGTGTCCGTGTAGGAACGGACAAAGACCGGAGCATCGGGATTCGTGAGGTCAAAGATGTTGAAGCCGGAAAGCTGGCTCGCGTACGCGCGGTCGCCACCCACGAACAAGCGCAGGCGGAGGTTGCCCGCGCCTTTGGAGCCGGGTGAGGCCAGGGAGGTGAGTTTCGTCAAAGAGCCGTCCTCCACGGACAGCACGTACAGAGTACCGACGGTCAGCGCGTACAGCCGGTTGCCCTTCAACGCCACGTCCTCGATGGCGCCACCGCCCAGCGACAGCCGATCCAGCACTGTGCCGGTGGACATCTCCACCGCCACGATTTCGCTGCTGGTCAAGCCGACGTAGGCCAAGCCGCCACCGGCCGCCACGGCCTTGGCCGCCGCGCCGAGGAGCACCTGCTGTTTGATGAACGCTGCGTCGGGTTGCGAAATGTCCAAGACCAGCAACCCCGAAGTGTCGTCCGCCACCGCCGCGAACGAACCCGAGGTGGCCACGCCATAGGCGCTGGCCGGGGTGGGAATCTGCGCCAGGTTCACCGGATTCAGCCCGGAAGCCACGTTGAACAGCGTGACGCCACCTTCCATGTCGGCGACCACTGCCACGTCGTTCAAGATGCTCACGTCCGCGGCGCGCCCCGGCGTCGCGCCCGAGGCCACCACGCCGGTCACGCCCACGCCACCCCCGAACGGATCCAGTCCTTGCCGGACTGCGGCGCCGTCGGAAATGCCGTTGTTGGGCGTGGACCAACGCGTGGACGACGTGCCGATCACGTCTTCTGCGACGTCGGCCAACCCGTCACCGTCGGTGTCCGGCGAGGAAGGATCCAGCGGGAGGAGCATGGGTCGCGGCACTTCGGTGACGAGGCCCGAATCCGCGCTCAGAAAGCTCACCTGGCCAAAGAGGTTTTGCTGGGCTTCGTAATAGCGGGCGCGATACAGCGTGTTTGGCGTGAGCGCGGCGATGGGGAAATGACCTTCGCCGTTCAACTTGCCCCGCAGCACCTGGCCAGTGGTTTCGTTCCGCAACCAGTACCAGACTTGACGGCTGTCCAACTTGCCGGGCGTGGTGTCGCTGTAACTGTTGACGTTGTATTCGTAAAACCGTCGGAAAGCGCCGCCCAGGTCCACCGCGTCGTAGCCCAGCCCCTGCAAGGTGCCGAGGGCGTTCGTCCACCGTTTCATGGCGGCGATCAGTTCGTCCCGATCCATGAAGTCAGTCCGCCCGGCCTGGGCGTGGGTGAAGACCTTCGCCTGGTATTCGGTGAAGGTCTGGTTAAAGTAAGCCGCCGCGGCGCGCACGTCCGCGTCTGCGATCGAATTCGGGCGAGGCAGCGAAAGCAAGGAAGTCACCTCCGGGTCGGTGACGGTGATACCACCTGGCGAGCTCGCGCCGGCGGCGTTGTGCAGCGCGGTCAAGAGGTTCACGACCTGCTGGGACGCCGGGCGGTAGTCGCCGTTCTGGAGGTCCACGGCGTTATACCAGATGCTCGCGCCGTACATCACTTGAAGGACATTTGTGTAGGCTTGGAGCAGCTCGAGGTGTGCCTGGAAATCCACCTGTTCCGGCGACAGCGTAGGATCGTCCTGCCGGACCGGGCGGCCTTGGAGGCGGATCGAGCGCGCCGACGCCCAAGGCCCGCCGTACGGCACATCGCCCACATACATAAAATCGGTGCTGAGCGAGTTCGCCGACGAGCCGCCGAACAGGCCAAAAATGCAGGGCGCGCAACTCTTGCCGATGGAAAAGCCCGCCGCGCCACACGCAATGGCCTGGCCCACGCCGGGGGCGGCTTGCGCCAGGCAGGCGGCGATGCCCGCCGCGTTCGCGCCCACCGAAACCGCGCAGTCCACGCCGTCGCCGATCGCGCAATCCATGACGTTCCGCGCCCCGCCGTAACCGAGTCCCATGCCGAGGCAGAAAGCCGTTCCCACACCGGGCACGAAGGAGAGGCCGCAATCCAACGCACCGGTCAGCAGGCTCAGCGCACAGCCCGCGCCTTGGCTGGAACTGCACGGCCCGGAAGGCGGCGGGCCGCCGGGTGGCGTGCCGGGGGCCGATCCATGCCAGCCGGGTT
>JAKCAB010000307.1 GCA_021839785.1 bacterium
TGTGGGCCTGCTGCTCGCTGCTCGCCTGGGGCGAGCTGCGCACGGCCCAGCGGGCGAGTCTGCGGCGCTGGGCGGTGCTCGTGGCGGTGGTCATGGCGCTGCCCGTGGCGGGCCTTTGGGCGGCGTGGAACGACGCGTACGGCCGGCAAATCGCAATCGTGAAAGGCGTCAGCGCGGTGGTGCGACACGGGCCGCTGGACGTTTCCCCGGAACTCGAAGCGGTTCCCGGCGGCACCGAATTGGAAGTCACCGACCACAAGGACGGCTGGCTCGAAGTCGCCGGGCTCAAGCGCGGCACCGGATGGATCCGCGAGCAGGACGTGTTGAAACTGCCGCGCTGAAATCCCAATCCTGACCGCCACACAAGAAAGCTTTACCCGGCAGGGGAAGGGCGGGCGGCTGGGGCCGAAGACCCGCCACAATTCTGTCGCAATTGCGACATTTTTTGTGCCATGCGCGTGAATGGCGCGTGGCCAGGGCGCAGACCCGCCGCCCCGCCCCGAGCCAGCGGCTGGTCGCGGACGCCCCAGCCGCGCGCCACTTCGCTGCGGATTCGGCCGTTTCACACCGCGCCGCCGCCCAGACCGTGGTTCGTTCTGCCGCCCCATTTTGCGTCGCTCCCGGTTCGCGCCGCCGGTTATCTCTGAAGGGGTTGCCGCATTCGCGCGTGACAACCGCCGGGCGGGCGTCATGCTGAGGCCATGAAACGTGCTTTCTTTGGTGGCCTAATGGCCCTCGGTTTGGTGGGCGTCGTGTCGCTCGCCCTGGCTCAAGACAAAAACGTGAAAACGGACGAAACCAAATCCGCCCCCGCGGCGGCTGAAAAAGAGGTGGCGGTCATCAAAACGACCGCCGGCGAAATGGTGGTGGAATTCTGGCCGGACGTGGCGCCGGGCACGGTCGAGAATTTCAAGAAGCTGGCGAAGAAAGGATTTTACGACGGCACCTGTTTCCACCGCATCATCAAAGGATTCATGATCCAGGGCGGCGATCCGTTGACCAAGGATCCCAGCAAGGAAGCGCTCTGGGGCACCGGCGATCCCGGCTACAAGATCAAGGCCGAGTTCAACGACCGGAAGCACGTGCGCGGCGTCATTTCAATGGCGCGCTCCCAGCTCCCCGATTCCGCCGGCTGCCAGTTCTTCATCTGCCTCGATCCGGCGCCGTTCCTTGACCACAAGTACACCGCCTTCGGCAAGGTGATCAAAGGCGAGGACGTGCTGCTCAAGATCGGCGACACGCCGGTCGGTCCGAGCCGCAGCGGCGAGCGCAGCAAACCGCTCCAGCGGGTGGGCGTCGAGAGCATCAAGATCGTTCCCGCCAGCTCGATCAAGTAGCCGGCGTGGCTGGGCTTTGGAGCAAGGTGCGCGGCGCGTTGGGTGGCAAGGGACCCACCGCGGCCGAATCGGCGGGCGATCCGGCCGCGGAAGTCGCGCTGCTGAGCACCAGCGAAGGCGACATGGTCGTGGCGTTCTGGCCCGACGTCGCGCCGGGCACGGTCGAGAATTTCAAGCGGCTCGCCCGCGAAGGCTTCTTCGACGGCACCTGTTTTCACCGGGTTGTCCAAGGTTTCATGATTCAAGGTGGCGACCCGCTCACCAAATATGCCGAGCACGAGCGGTTGTGGGGCACCGGCGACCCCGGCTATTCCATCAAGGCCGAGTTCAACGACCGGCCGCACGTGCGCGGCGTGATTTCGATGGCGCGGTCCGCGGACCCCGACTCGGCGGGCAGCCAGTTTTTCATCTGCCTGGCCGACGCGCCGTACCTGGACGGGCAATACACCGCCTTCGGCCAGATTGTTCGCGGCGACGACGTGCTGGGCCGCATCGGCGAAACGCCGGTGACCGCGAGCCCCGACGGTGAAATGAGCCGACCCACCATGCGGATTGCCCTGGCGAGCGTCCGCCTCGTGACGCTCGCGGAACTCGCGTGAGCGCGGCCCCGCTCGATTCCCTCGCCGCGCTGCTCGCCCAACTGGGGTGTCCGCCCGAAAAGTGCGCCGAGATGGCCGCCCAACTCGACAAGCGGGCCCGCCAGCTCGCCGCCCAGAAGGGTCGCACCTACGAGGAAGCGCTCCAGCACCTGATCGAACTCATGCGGCAAGGCTGGGCGGCGGCGGAGCGCCACTGAGCCGCCTTTTGGCCTCCGGTTTTGTTCGTCGGGCGGCCTCTTGAGTGGTAGGCGGTAGCCATGAACATCCACGCTGCCTGCTGGTTGCTCTCGATTTGCGCCGCCACCGCGTTTCGCCCACCGGCCCTCGCGGCGGCGACTTCTGACCTGGCCGGGGCTGGCGTCTTCAACGTCCGCGAATCGGGCGCCAAAGGCGATGGCGTCTCGCTGGACACCGAGGCGATCAATCGAAGCATCGCCGCCTGCGCCGAAGCTGGTGGCGGGCAGGTGCTCTTCCCGCCGGGCAGGTATCTTTCGGGCACGCTGCAACTCCGCAGCCACGTCACTCTGATGCTCAGCGCCGGCGCGCGCTTGGTGGGCACGACCAATCTCGCCGAGTACCGCCAACCAACCCCGCCGGATTTCATGCCCGAAGCGCGCTGGGGCAAGTGGCACCGCGGCTTGATCATCGGAGAGAACCTCGAGGACGTCGCCATCACAGGCCAGGGCGTGATCGACGGCAACAAGGTGTTCGACCCCACCGGCGAGGAGCGGATGCGCGGCCCGCACGCGATCGTCTTCGTCAACTGCCGGCGCTTCACGATTCGCGACGTGTCGATCGTCGATGCGGCGAACTACGCGGTGTTCTTCCAGGTCAGCGACCAGGTCGAGGTGCGCAACGTTAAGTTCACCGGCGGGTGGGACGGCGTGCACTTTCGCGGCGCGCCGGGGCACGATTGCCACGATGTCCGCATCGTCGGCTGCCAGTTTTATACCGGCGATGATTCGATCGCCGGGCGCTATTGGGACAACACGGTCATTTCCGGCTGCCTCGTGAATTCGTCCTGCAACGGCATCCGCCTGATCGGGCCGGCCCGGCGGTTGATCGTCCACGACTGCCTCTTCTACGGTCCGGGCGAACAGCCGCATCGCACTTCCGGCGCCGCGCGGCGGACGAACATGCTCAGCGGCATCATTCTTCAACCTGGCGCCTGGGACGCCACGCGCGGCGTGCTCGACGACGTGCTGCTCGCGGACAATACCATGCGCGACGTGGCCTCACCGATTACGTTGTGGACCAAGCCCGGCAATCCGGTCGGCCGGGTGACCGTCAGCGGGCTGAACGCCACCGGCGTTTATCGCTCGGCGATGTCGGTCGAGAATTGGGGCGACGCGCCGATCGTCAACGTCGTTTTCCGCAACGTGAGCGTGGAGTTCGCCGGCGGTGGCACCGCGGACCAGGCCCGCCGCACGGTCAAGGGGCCGGGTGTCGATGCGCGGCCTTTGCCGGCCTGGGGCTTCTACGCGCGGAACGTCGAGCGCCTCACCTTCGAGGACGTGCGTTTCAGTTGCGCCCAGGACGACCGCCGGCCGGTGCTGCTGGCGGACGGCGTGAAGCGACTCACGCTGGACAACTTCAAGTTCAG
>JAKCAB010000151.1 GCA_021839785.1 bacterium
ATCCGGAATGCCCCCCGTGCCTGTTCAGTCCGCAGTTCGATGATGGTCTTGCGCGCCTGTTCCACCCGCGAATCGTTCGGATAAAGGGTGATGAAGTCCGTGTAAGTGGAAATCGCCGAGGCGGCGGCACCTTGGTCGTACTCGGCGGTTTTGGCCTGTTTCAAGTACGCCTCCGCCGCCCGAAACAACGCCTCCGCCGCAATCTTGTCGTCGTCGTGGTACGTGTCGGCCGCCTTCTCGTAGGCTTTCACGGCGAGGTAATAGTCCTTTTGCTTTTCGCGCGCGGTGCCCACCGCGAGTTGCGCCTGTGGACCTACCTTCGAATACGGGCCATTGCGGACGATCTTGGTGAACATGTCCGCCGTCTTCTCCATCGACGGGAAGAACGGGATGACGCCCCAGAGCTTGAACCACTGCCCGCCCAGGAAGCGTTGCGCGATGGCGAACTGCTGCGCCAGAATCTCCTCGTAGTTTTGAATTTTTGGGTATTTCTCGATCGCCTTCTGGAATTCCTTGAACGCCTTCTCGTCCCACTTGCGCGCCTCGTAGCAAAGGCCCACGAGGTACTGCGCTTGCGCCGCGTATTCCGAGAGCGGCCAGCGGCTCACGGTGCGCCGCGCGGCCTTGGTGGCGAGCTTGAACTTTTTCTCGTCGTAGGCCTGCTTGGCGTAGTCGTACTGGTCCTTGGCCCGCCCGCGCTGCCATTTTGCGCCGCCTGGCGACTCGTACGTCCAGCCCTCGCCCGGCCGATAGACCAGCGGGGCCGGACAAGTCAGCGGCCAGGCGAACACCCCGATCAAGATAAGCGCCCAAAGGGCAACCCGACGGTTCATGCGCCGTCACCGTAAGAAACCCATCCGCCTGAGTCAACCCAACCGCGACCCCGCGAGCCCCGGCCGGGAGTTACCCGCGAGTTCAGCTTCGCGCCGCACGCTTGATCTGCTTCAAGTCCGCGGCCTCACGCCGGTTCGCGTAAAACTCGTCCAGCGGATAGCAGCCGCTGATCAAGCCGTTGCGCGGGGCGCTGGTGCAATCGCTGAACGTGCGGCAAATCGACCGCGCCTGAAGCGCGCCGCGGCTCACCGCATCGGCCAGCATCGCGGGGTAGCTGAGCACCGCGCGGCCGACGCCGACCACGTCCACCCAACCGGCCCGCAGCACCGCCTGGGCGACGTGCGGCAGATATTCCTGGAGGTACGAGTACGCGGAGCCGACGAGGGTCGGAGTTCGGGTTTCGGATTTCGGATTTCGAGTTTTCGCCAAGTGTTCCTTCACCCGCCGCGTCGCCTGAATTTGCCGCGCCACCCCCACGAGCGGGTCTTCCGGCGGCTGGTAGCCGTCGCTCGGCGGGTACATCGCCGGGCGTTGGATGTGCGGGTTGTAATACGGCGAGCCGGCGGTGAGGTTCAGGATCTTGATTCCCAATTCAACGCAGAGTTCGGCGAAACGAAACGCTTCCGCGAGGTCTGGCTCGACTGGATTTTCCGCGTTGACGCCAAAACCGAACCGGTACGGCAGGCAACGGCTGAAGTCTTCGGGGATGCCGGGTCCGGGCTTACCAGGTAATGATCGTTCGGGGTCGGGGCGGAATGGCACAAAATCGAACGCACTCAACCGCACACCGATCTCGATCGGGTTTCCGCTGCCGCGGATGCCGGCCACGATCTCACGCAAGATGCGTGTCCGGTTCTCGAAACTACCGCCGAATTTCCCCGGTCGGGTGTGCGCGCTCAGGAATTCATGCAGGAGGTAGCCGTGGCAGTGTTTGAGATCGACGAAGTCCGCACCCACGTCGCGGGCCACGTGCGCCGCAGCCACATAGTCCTCGATGAGCCGCTCGATCTCGTCATCGCGGAAAACTTGCGCGTCGCTGGTAACGCCGAACCGGCGGTCCAAAATCGGGTGCCGGTACGCCACGCGCGGTTCGAGGCGGACCTTGTCGTTCGGCTTGCAGAACCGCCCTGAGTGCGTGAGCTGAAAGCCGATCACCACGTCATCGGCGGCGCCGAAGCGTTCGCGATGGGCGGCGAGCAAGGTGTCGCGCAGCCCGGCCAGGTCGCGTTTATTTTGGTCGATGAGGACAAGTTGGTTCGGGTTGGCGCGGCCATCCATCCGCACGGCCATCGCTTCCCCGCCGCAAATGAGCTTCGCGCCGCTCTCGCCGAATCGCCGCCAGCGCCGGCGGACTTCCTCGGTGGCGCCGCCGGTGGTCGTGCCGTCCCACCCTTCCATCGGCTGGATCGCCCAGCGGTTGGCAAGGCGCTTGCCGTTGATCGTCACGCCTTCGACCGGCTGCGCGAGTGGCGAGGCGTCACCGGTCAGGATCGAGTCATCGCACGGCAAGTCCAGACCGAGCGAGGCGGCGTAGGCGCGGAAGTCGACGACGGTTTTAAGCGCCGGGATGCGGGTGAACTTGGGTTGGTCGGACATGGCTCAACTCAGGAAGAATTTCAGGTAAGGCTCGCCCCGCGCCTCGCGCAGGAGCAGCAGCGCCAGTTCGCGCGTGTGGTAATCGCCCCACAGCGAGCTCTCGCCGTTGGGCACCTTCTGGCCTGGCGCGACGTAGTCCCAGCCGTTCGGGCGATGATAAACTGAGTGCAGGATCAGGCCCTGGTGCTTCGGGCTCGTGCTGAGGTACGGTTCAGCGAAGAGCGTGTTGGCGATGGTGAGAGCGGCTTGGCGGTAGCGGCGGCCTTGGCTCGCCAAGAATTTTCGGGCGGCCCCGGTGCCACGCGGCAGTTTCGCCGGTGGCAACGGCTTTGAGATCGCAAGGAGGTAGTTTCCCAGCCGAATCAAGCCTTGTGCCGCAATCGCCGCGGCCGAGCTGTCCACCGGCTCCCAAGCGTTGAACGGATTGGCGGGCCGGTCGAGATAGCCGTCCGGCAGACGATGCAGGTTCGGCGCATCGGTGTCCCACATCGGGATGCCGTCGGCGCAACAATGAGCGAGGTAAAATTCAGCGGTCGCGGTGGCTGCGTTCGTGAGAACGCGGCCAACTTCCGCCTGATCAACCAGCGGTGCCAAGTCTGCCGCGCTCTTACGAGCGCAGCCACGCAGGAACTCGAGTTGCTCCGCAAACCCCAGGATGGCCCACGCCAGGCCGCGCGTCCACGTGCTGAACGGCGACCAGCCTTGCTGGCTGTTCGGGCACCGAAAGACGCCGCTCGCGGTGTTGAAGATCGCCTCGTGCGCCACGCGCCCGCGCACGTCGTAGGCATCGCGGCCATCGCCGTAATAAACGTTGTAGCGGGCCGTGTTCAACGCGTGCTCGACCAAACGCCGGAGCAGCGAAATCCGCTTGTCCTGCTCACCCATCAGGACGTGGCCGAGTTGGTGCGCCACCGCCAGCGACCGCAGCGAGCGAATGGTATCCACGAACAGCGAATGCGGGCCGTTAAAGCTGTGGATGAAGCCCGTGCCGTCGGCGAGCTTCGTCCAGCGCGACGCCTGCACCGCGCCGCTGACCGTGAGCGCCAGTTCGTAAAACTCCCGCTCGCGGTCGTTCGCGGGAATCTTTCCCTCACGCATCAACCGGAG
>JAKCAB010000550.1 GCA_021839785.1 bacterium
GCGATCACCCCCACGCCGCGACCGACCTCTTCCAGGAACACCCCAAAGATGCGGCGCAGGCTCTGCTGGTCGCGATGGAAAAGTACCACGGCAAAGACCGGCGCCACCAGCAGCAGCCAATACCAGGCGCTCACGTCCCGCCGGGCACTGGCGCCCAGCAACGCCAGCGCCAGCACCAGCCAGAAGGTCAGCCGCGCGGGCAGCGTCCACCGGTTGCGCAGCCGGCAGCGGAGCCGGAGCCGCGAGTCGTCGGTTTGCTCGCTCACGGTGGTGAGCTGCAGTTTGCTCCAGCGGTGGCCGTACACTTCCACGTCGAAATTGCCCCAGCCGCTGTCGGTCCGGTGCTGCCAGCCTTCGCGTTCCAGGCGGTCCAGCAACGCGCGGAGGAAACCTTCCCGCCCCAGCGCGGTCGGATCTTCGAACCGGATTTCGCGCGGCACGTGCCGCCGCCGTTCCCGGCTGAGCGAATCCAGGTTTTCGTGGCGGGCCAGCGGCGTCTGGCGCAGGAACAGCCGGCCTTGATAGCGCGCCCACCCGCGCACCACCGGTTGCAGCATGAACAGCAAGCCGACCAGCGGGCGCGACCACGTCCGGTGCCGCCGCCGGGGCAGTTCGGCCTGGGCCGCGGCCAGCGCGCACACGCCGATCGAGACCAGCGCGCTGGCGAGCGCCACCGGCAGCAGCCACCTGAACAGCGTGCTCAGCACCAACAACGGCAGCGTCACGAAGACGTGGTACTCGAGGCTGGTGACCACCATCAGCGCAAACGAAGGCGAGGCCGTGTAAAGACTTTGAAACAGCCCGCCGCCGAACCGCCCCCGGTAAATCATGGGCCGGCGGGTCAGCAGCCCCACGTGGGTGGGACCGTAAATCCGCCCGCGCCAAAGGCTGCCGCCGAGCGGGTTGAAGTACTCCGGGTGTTTGCGGGCCAGCAAGGCCTCGGCCTCGCCATAGCCGTGTTGTTGCTTCAGGTAAGCGCGCACCGTGGAGCGGCGGGCGTGCCAGACAAAGCCGGCCGGGCTGAAGCCCAGTTGGTGGCCGCACTGTTGGACTCGCCAGCAGATGTCCACGTCGTCACCCGCCTTGCGGAACGCCGGGTCGAACTCGCCGGCCTCCAGCAAGGCCCATTTCCAGAACGCCATGTTGCAGCCCGGCAGGTGCTCGGCCACGCGGTCGGTCAACAGCACGTGGGCGGGGCCGCCGGGCGACACCAGCACCGCCGCCGCCACCCACGAATCGTCGGCGGGCAGCAGGTTGTGGCCGCCCACGCCCGCGAACGCGCCGCCCACCAAGTCACTGACGAGGTAATGCAGCCAGTCCTCGTCCGCGCGACAATCGGCGTCCGTGAAGGCCACGATTTCGCCCTGCGCGGCGGCGATGCCGGTGTTGCGGGCGACCGACAACCCGAGGTTTTTTTCGTGCCGCAAACAGCGCACGGCGGGAAATTCCGCGGCGATGGCGCCGGTGGCGTCGGTGGAACCGTCATCGACGAGGATGACCTCGTAATCCGGATAATTCAGGGCGAGCAGCGAGGCCAGGCACGGCCGGAGCGTGCGGGCGCCGTTGTAGCTGGCGACCACCACGGACACTTTTGGCCGGCGGGGTGGCGGCAGATAAGGCGCCGCGCGGAAGGCTTGCTCCACCGCCGCGAACGCGGGCCGCGGTCGGCGGTCAGTCGTGGTCAGGCCAAAGTGCCAGTCGGCGATCAACTGACCGTCCTTGAACCATTCGTCGGTGAAGCTGTAGGCCACGAAGCCCGCCAGGCCGGAGCGAAAGGCTTGTTCGATGGCGGAGGCCAGCATTCGGGCCTGGAGCGCCTCGCCTTCGCGCAGCGCGTCCAGGCCGAATTCGCCGAGCACCAGCGGCTTGGCGTCGGCCAGGGTTTGGAGGCGCGACAGGTAATTGCGCAACGCCCGCGGGTCGTGCAGATAGACGTTGAAGCAATGGAAGTCGATGCCGCGCGGGCGGAGAAACTCGGTGGTGGGGTAGTTCCCGAACGTGCAAAGGCAGTCGGGCGCGACCGCCTTGACCTCGCGCACCAGTTCGTCGAGGAAGGCCTCGACCGCCGTCGCGCCGTGCCAGCGCACGATGTCCGGCGGCAGTTCGTTCACGACGCTCACCGCGAACAGGGCCGGGTGTCGCGCGCAGGCCAGGGCCGCCTCGCGGAGGACCAGCCGGACCCGCCGGCGGCTGGCCTCGTCATCGAGGAAGCAGCCGTGCTTGTTCCACGGCACGTCCAGCAGGACGCGCAGTTCCATTGCGTGCGCAAGGTCCAGCACCCAGCGCGGCGGCACGGCGTAAAGCCGGACCAGATTGGCGCCCAATTCCCGGATTTGCGCGAAGTCCCGGCCGGTCTGCTCGCGCGAAGGGTACATCTCGCCGTCCGCGTTGGGCGCGAAAGGACCGTAGGCAACTCCTTTGGGATGGAACTTGCGCGCTCCAGCCCGAAAGAACTTGCCGTCCACGCTGACGCGCGCGAGCGATGTCCGGGAGGCATCCACTGGCGGCTTAGACGCGTGGCCGGATGCGTTTATTGAGCGGCGGCGCATGATGTGGAATCGGCCCGCGGCGGCAACGAAGCCACCGTCCGCCAAAGCGCCGGTTCGCCTCCGCGGCGCTCGCAATCGACTGCCGGCGGGCGCGGTCGCGCGGTCATGGCGCGCGGCGCGGTTCGACGCCGAGCAGGTTTCGCACGAAGAAATCCTGCCGGCGCCGGGCGGCGTACTTGGACTCGCCCGCGCCGTGGTCAGACCCCGGCACCACGAGAAAGTCGAAATCCTTGTCCGCTTTGATGAGCGCGTTCACCAGTTGCATGGTCGAGGCCGGGTCCACGTTGTGGTCGAGTTCGCCGACGGTCAGGAAGAGTTTGCCTTGCAGGCGGCCGGCCTGTTCGACATTCGAACTCTCCACGTATTGTGGGCCGACCGGCCAGCCCATCCAGAGTTCGTTCCACCAGACCTTGTCCATGCGGTTGTCGTGGCAGCCGCAGTCCGCCACGGAGACTTTGTAGAATTCGGGGTGGTCGATCAGCGCCCGCACGGCGTTTTGGCCGCCCGCCGAGCCGCCATAGACGCCCACGCGCGAGAAGTCCATCTCCGGGTGCTTCGCCGCCGCGGCTTTTATCCAGGCGATGCGGTCCGCGAAGCCGGCGTCGGCCAGCCAATGCAGGAAGAGCTTGTGCGCGTAATCGACAAAGGTCGGGCTTTGCTCGTCCACGAGCGGGCGCGCCACGCCGCTGGGAACTTCGACGGCTACGATGCGGAGCACCTGGTGGCCGCGCTGATTGTACAGAAACGTGAACCGCGTCGAGTCCGGCGCCCAGCGCACGTCCGAGAGGCTCCAAGGATTCGGAAACAACGCGTCGCTCAGCGCGATTTCCTTGCGCGCGGCCAGATCGAACAGGTGCGGCCGGCGGATCGTCAGCCGGTCGCCCGGCTTGTCGTAGGCGTACGAAAGGAGCTTGGGCTGGAGCTGGTCCTTCGGCGAGGACTCGATGAGGTTCACCTTGCGCTCGTCGCCTTTCTCGGTG
>JAKCAB010000520.1 GCA_021839785.1 bacterium
CTGCCACCACCGCCTTGGCGGGACTTGCCCTGCCGCACGTGCACGCCGCTGGCGGCGACATGATTCAAGTGGCCCTGGTCGGTTGCGGCGGCCGGGGTACCGGTGCCGCCGCCAATGCCCTTAACACCAAGAGCGGTCCGATCAAACTCGTCGCGATGGCCGACGTGTTCCCTGAGCGCCTGGCCAGCAGTTTCGAAAACCTCAAACGCCAGTACGGGGAACGCGCCGATGTGCCGGGCGACCGCCAGTTCATCGGCTTTGACGCCTACAAGAAGGCGATGGATTGCCTGAAACCCGGCGACGTCGTGATCCTCACCACGCCGCTCGCGTTTCGTTGGGTTCACTACACGTATGCCATTGAAAAGGGGATCAACGTGTTTATGGAGAAGCCGCTGACCGCCGACGGCCCCACCAGCCAGCGGATGATCAAACTGGCCGAAGCCGCCACCGCCAAGAACCTCAAGTGCGGCGTCGGCTTGATGTCGCGCCACAGCCGGGCCCTCCAGGAATTGGCCAACCGCGTGCACGACGGGGAGATCGGCGACATCGTCCTGATGCGCGGCTACCGGATGCACGGGCCGGTCGGCTTCTTCTCCTCGCTGCCCAAACCGCCGGGCATCAACGAGCTGCTGTACCAGGTGCAGCGGTTCCACAGCTTCCTGTGGGCGGGCGGCGGTTGCTTCAGCGACTTCTACATCCACATCATCGACCACCTCTGCTGGATGAAGAACGCGTGGCCGGTCAAGGCCCAGGCGGTCGGCGGCCGGCATTACAAGCTCAGCCCCGAAGGCATTCCGTACGTGGACCAGAACTTCGATTCCTACTCGGTGGAATATACCTTCGCCGACGGCACGAAGTTCTTCATGGACGGCCGGTGTATGACCGGCTGCAACAACATTTACTCGAGCTACCTGCACGGCACCAAAGGCTTCGCGGTCGCTTCGCACGACGGCGACTGCGGTTTGCCCTCCAGCACTTACAAGGGCCTGGACGCCGTGAGTGCCAATCGCCTATGGGTGTCCCGGCCCCCGGCGGCCGAGCGCGACCCGTACCAGAATGAATGGAACGAGTTGATCGACGCCATCCGCAACGACAAACCCTACAACGAAGTCAAACGCGGCGTCGAAGCCAGCTTGACGACCTCCATGGGCCGCATGGCGGCGCACAGCGGTCAGGAAATCACCTGGGATGACATGCTCAACTCCGCGGAATACGCGCCGGGCCTGGACAAGGTGACGGCCGATTCGCCGGCCCCGGTCCGGGCCAATGCCAAGGGCGACTATCCCAAACCGGAGCCGGGCGAAAAGGGCAAGCGGGAGTACTGACGCGCCGGCGCGACGCGAGCTTCACCGGCTCGTGGCGGTCCCGCCGCCCGTTGCCTATCTTGAATCGACCGGACAGCGAGTTCGCTTGCTGTCCGGTTTTTCGTTTGGAACGCGGCTTGCGCTTTTCGCGCGTTCATGGCATCAACCTGGCCATGAACACACGTCGCACCGCTGCCGCCTTCGCTGGGTTGCTCGCCGTCCTGCTCGCCACCGCCGGTCTGCTCGCGGCGGAACCGGCAGGCAAATGGGTCTCGCTCTTCAACGGCAAAAACCTCGATGGCTGGACGAAGGTCCACGACGTGGATTTTCAGGTCGTGGACGGCAACCTGCGCCTCGTCAAAGGCATGGGCTGGCTGCGCACCGACAAGGAATACCGGAACTTCGTGCTCGAGTTCGAGTGGCGGGCGCTCGTGGACAAGTACGACAGCGGCATCTTCCTGCGCGCCGGCCTCGAGGGCAAACCCTGGCCCAAGAACGGCTGGCAGGTGAACCTGCGGTACGACGCGTTGGGCGGCCTGGTCAAGGGCTACTCGCCGATCGTGCCGGCGGAGAATCCGAAGATGCCGGTCAATCAGTGGGTCAAATTCCGCCTGGAGGTGAACGGCCAGAAAGTGACGTTGACCGTGGACGGCGAGGAAGCCTGGTCCTACGACAAACTGGACGCGGAAAAGGGGTACATCGGCATCCAAGCCGAAAACTTTGCCTTCGATTTCCGGAACCTCCGGATCATGGAATTACCGGCGGCGAAGTAGGCCGATCGCTTTCGACCAACGGCGCGCCGCTTTCCCAAGCGGCTTACCGCGTTATGCACCGCCCAGGCGATGCGGCGTTAACCGGAAGGATACCGTTGAAACGGGGAGCGCGGGCCGCTGGCCTGCGGTGTTCGGCGGCCCGCCGAACGCAGTCCTGTCGATTATCCGTATCCGGCGCGGAAAGAACAGCCGCTGACTGACGTCAGCAGCCACCGGAATCACACGCGGGCCGCGTGCGGTCCCCATCCGACACCATCGTACTAGCTTAGAATCGCGTTGCGACGCCGTGGCCGTCACCCGATAAATCCGGCGTGCTCACGCGCTTCCTGCTCGGTCCCGCCGGCAGCGGCAAAACCTGCCGTTGCGTGGAGGAAGTGCGCGCCGTGTTGCGGGCCAGCCCGGACGGACCGCCGCTGCTTTTCCTGGCCCCGAAACAGGCCACCTTCCAACTCGAACGCCAACTGCTGGCCTCGCCCGGTTTGCCCGGTTACACGCGGTTGCGGATTCTGTCTTTCGAACGGCTGGCGCGGTTGCTTCTGGAACTGACCGGCACCGCCACGCCGCAACTCCTTTCCGAGGAAGGCCGGCTCATGGTTTTGCGGGCGCTTCTTGCCCGCCACCGCGAGGAGTTGAGCGTATTTCGCGCCGCCGCGCGGCTGACCGGTTTCGCTGGCCAGGTGAATTTGCTGCTCCGCGAATTCCAGCGCCACCAGGTCACGCCCGACCGCCTTGATCGGCTGGCCGGCAGCCTGGCGACGGACGCGACGCTCGCCGGAAAACTGACCGACCTCGCGCGGCTGCTCCGCCTTTACCTGGACTGGTTGGAACGACACGGACTCCAGGACGCCGACCGTCTGCTGGACGTGGCCGCTGCCGCTTGGCGCGCCGCGCGGCCCGGTGCGGCGGCGGCACCGCGCTTCGGCGGTCTCTGGCTCGAGGGCTTCGCGGAAATGACGCCGCAGGAACTGGACTTGCTCGCCGCCGTCCTGCCCGACTGTGCCCAGGCCACGCTGGCCTTTTGCCTCGACACCGCGCCGACCGAGGCCGCGCACTGGCTCTCGATTTGGGCGCCGGTGGGCGAGAGTTTTCGCCGGTTGCGCGAGCGTCTAGCCGGGACTGCAGGTTGCGAGGTCGTCGTCGAAACGCTCGTCCGGAGCGACACCGGCGGCCGCTTCGCTGCTTCGCCAGCGCTCCGCCACCTGGAACGTTGCTGGTCCGCACCGGTGCCGTTCGACGATGCCCTCGGCCCCGCGCTGCGAGTGGTCTCCTGCGCGAACGCGACCCAGGAGGCGACCGTGGCGGCGCGGGAAATTCTGCGATTCGTGCGCGGCGCGCCGGCGCGGTTCCGTGAAGTCGCCGTGCTGGCGCGTTCGCTCGAAGGCTATCACGAAACGATCCGACGCGTGTTCCGACGCTACGGCATTCCGATTTTCCTCGACCGCCGCGAACCGG
>JAKCAB010000312.1 GCA_021839785.1 bacterium
GCCGATCGTGCCGGGCGAGATGTCGTTGACCGTTGCTTCGATCGAACCCCAGAACTTCTGCCCGTCCAGGCGCCACCGCCAAAATCCGACGGCCTCCGCCGGCACGAAGCCCGGCACGCTCGCGTCCTTGGCTTCCGTGGCCAGCAGCTTCAACAGGCCTTTGCGCTCCTGCCACGGCGCATTGAGATTCGCGGTCACGTAGCTGCCCTCCGGGGCCGAGCGCACGCCAAAAGCCAGCGTCTTGAGCCCTTTCAAGCCCACCGCGGTGAGAATCGTGTCCGGCTTGGGCCCCATCGAATTCTGGCCCTGTTCCGCGTTGGCGACCTGCACGATCACGTCGGCCAGCGGCGAGCAGTTGATCCAGCCAAACACGCTCGTGTCGCGGAAGAACGCCTGGTAATCGGCGTCGAACGTCGCGTCCTCCGCCAGGTTCGGCATGCCGGCCCCGCCCAGGCACCCCACCACGCGCTCCAGATCGCGCGTGGCCGTGCCCGCCACCAGCACCGAGCCGACCTGGCCGAACGAGAGGTTGAGCTTGGGCGCCTTGGCGTCGCTCCCCTCCTTGGCTGGCTCGTCCAAGGCCAGCGTGGCGAATTCGAGGTCGCGGATTTTGTCGGTCTTCAACGTCTTGCCCGCGTCCGTGATTTTCTTTCGCACCTCCGCGAGCTTGGTCTTGAGCTGATCGCCCTTGTCCCGCGCATCGAGCACCAGGACGAAGCCAGGCAGGGGATCGACCGTGCCGCTCCACCCGTTGCGGGTGATGGCCAGGCTCAACTGGCCTTGCAGCAAGTCCGCGTACTCCGCCAGTTTGATGCCGGTGTCCTGCTCGACTTTGTCGAGGACCTCCGTCCGGAACTTCGCCATCAATTTGTCGCGAAAAGGCCGGAGCGCCGCGTCATCCCACAGCAGGCAGAGGGGGTCGTTTTTCTGGTTGGCGAGGATCTGGCTGTAATCCGGCACACTCAGCAAGGCGAGCGTGTCCGGCGGGAGCAGTTTCTGGGCGGGCGGAGTGGCCGCGACGATACTCGTCACGGCGCTCGCGACGATCGCGGCGAGGGGGAGACGTAACTTCATAGTGTTTGTTGTTTGGGAACCGACCGAAATGACTGACAAGCGACTGCGGGATTGAAAATCGTTTCGTCGAAGCGCGACCAGCCGGCGCGGCCGGTCTTCAAGGCTGGGACTCCGGCTGCGAGTGCTGCAGATGGCTGGGAGGCTCGAGGTAGCGATAGCCGTTGCTGGGGTTGTTGTTGTCGAACGCAAAGGCATCGCGGCGCTTCAAAAAGTTCCGCACGGCCTCCACGGGGATGGCGAACCCCAGGCCCTCGCCGAAGTTGATCTTCATGTTCGTCACGCCGATCACCTCGCCGCGCAAGTTGAAGAGCGGTCCGCCGCTGTTGCCGGGGTTGATCTGCGCGGTGGTTTGCAGGTACAGGTCGCCCTGCATTTCGCGGGTTTTGGTGCTGATGATGCCTTCGGTGACGGTGCGTTCGAGGCCGAGCGGGCTGCCGACGGCAAAGACGTGTTCGCCCACGGCCAGCGTGTCCGTCTCGCCCAGCAACGCCCGCGCAAACCGCGGGGCGTCCGGTCCTTCGACCCGCAGCAGCGCCAAGTCCTGAAATTTGTTCGTCGCGACGATGCGGACCTGCTTGTAGGTCTTGCGCTCAAGCTGTCCGTCACGCTGATGATACACCTCGACCGAGATCTGGGTTTCACCTTCGATGACGTGGAAATTGGTGATGAGGTAGCCGTCCTCGTTGATGAAAAAGCCGGAACCCAGCCCGCCCGGCGTGCGCACCTGCACGACCGCCTCCCCCACCTGCGCCACCAGTTCCCGAACCGACTTCTCGGGCAGCGGGGCCGTGGCGGTGGCATACAAGCCGTCGGTCTCCACCGCCGCTTTCGCCGGAGCGGCTTCGCTCCCGGCCGGCGCCGAAGCGGCTTCTCCGCTGGCGTCCGAGGTCACCTTCACGACCTCCTGGCGCGGCACCAAAAGCACGGTGTAGCCGAGGTCCACCACCAACCGATCCTTCTTTTCCGCGAGGATGTGTCCGGTGATCGCCCCCTGGCCTTTGAGCTGGATGGTGTCGAGCGCCCAGCCGCGGCCGGCGGTCACGACCAGCATCAACACCATCCAAGGCAGACGATGAATCATGGCGGCAGCTTAGTCGTTTGGCCCGGCCAGGGCAAGCAGGAGGTCGGCCCGGCGGAGGCGCCCCGCGACGGCGCGCGCCGGTATGGGCGGCTTCGCGGAAAGTGGCGCTCACGGTTGCGTGGTGGAGCGACATTAACTGCCTGGAAGAGTTCGTCTGGCTGAAAAATTGGCCGCCCGCCGACGAGACTCAGCCCATTGACGTCAGCCGGTCCGCTTTCGCCGGCGAAACTCCCAAGCCACGGCCAGGCTGACGACGACCATTAGAGGCAAAACGGGGGCCGGCTCAGGCACGACCTCATAGGCGTCGAAGGTGATGCGTTCGTCCAACCCCTCGCCAAAGACCGCTGTGCCCAGCATGGCCACCGCGCCTGGGGTCATCGTCCCGGTGAAATCTGCGGATCGGTCCTCCGACAGGTTGAGCACTGAGAGCGCGTAGCTGCCTCCGGCTTGCCACGACACCGTGTATTGCAGCCGGTCGCCTGTGCCATCCGTCCAGTCGCAATCCAGAAAGGTGTAGTTCTGGCCGCCGTCGGTCGAGACATAGATGCCCGTGCCGCCGCCGCCCAGCAGCCCGAAGCGCAACAACTCGTCGGTGGCGAAACCGG
Organism: bacterium; assembly: GCA_021839785.1. Next base: position 2,761 of record JAKCAB010000312.1, read on the forward strand.
ACGCGGTGGAGGATTTGATGTTGAATCCAGAAAAGCCGGCGTTGTGTGGATCATGAAGTGCAATCAGGGACCAGGAACCGGCGGCCTGGCGGGTGGTCAGCTCCCGGCCAAGGGCGTAGCGGCCGCTGATTCCCCACGAATACGTGCCGCCGTCAACGGGCGACGTCACAAATCGGCCAAACACCGTGCCCTGTTCCAACTCAACCCAAGGTTGGAATCCGAAGCCGCCGTTGTCACCAACCTGGAAGTTCGTCTCGGGATACGGATCGTTGTCGGCATTGTCCGCGGCGAGCAACACGGCGGCCCGACCGGACCCCGCAAACCAAACGAACCCGACGGCAGCCGCCAACGATACCCAGCAACGTCTGAGCGGGCGTAGGCTTGCGACCTGCGTGTGGCGGTTTGGCCGCGCAAAGCCGGGTCGCGATGGAGTGGCGCCTTTCAGAATCATTCGACGACCAAGCGGAAGTAACGCGGTTCGGCGTCCATGGGCACAAAGAACGAGAGCCAGTCGCCATTGCCTTCGGCGGCGATGAATTGCGGCGGGCCGGCAGCGGTGAAGGAGAACGGGCAGGGTGTCCACACCGCCGGCGTGAGGTTGGTGGTCGCACACGCGCTGTAAACCTTGCCCGGCACGCTCAGGAACGTCATGCACAGGCGGTTGGACGCGGCACCGAGATACTCGACGTAGAAACAATCGTATTCGAGATAGGCGAACGTGCCGGCGCGATACTCCTGCCAGTTGGACATGCCGTCGCCGTCGAAATCATCCTCGCCACGGACATCCTCAAGCGTCTGCAACCAGCCCCCGGACCAGACGATCAATTCCCGCTCCCATGAATCCGGCAAACCGTCGCCGTCGGCGTCCTCCGCGGCGGTGGCGTTGATGAGGACCAGCTCGCCGGGCGAGCCCACGGGCGGCACGGTCTGGTTCTCCATGATGACCTGCTCCCCGGTGGCGTCGCGGACGAAGATCGAAACCCGGTCACCGCTGTGCAAGGCGCGGCGCGAATAATCCTGCGCGCTCCGGCCATCGTCCAGGTGGGCGTACAGGGCGAAGTTTACGCCGGGCGAGAGCGAGCCGTTGATGGTGTGGCGGGCGATCTCGTTGGTGCCGCGCCGCAGGATCACGTCGGCATTGGCGAGGTAGGGCTGGCCGAAACCGTCGCGGGCCTGGCCGTAATAGACGCACATGGGCTGGGGCAAGCCGGCGCGCGCGGGCGGAAGACCGCAAACCAAACCCCAGCCCGGCAGGGTCAACAAGATGAGGGCAAAGATTCGTTTCATTTCAAGCTCCGCAGGTCAAGTTTGGTTCAGTCGCCGCTGATGGAGTAAGTCTGGAAGAAAAGCTTGATGTCCTTGATGCCGTTGGTGCGGCTGGCGCCGTAGATGAAGCGCTCGACACCCGCTGCGGGGTCGGCCAGCAGCGTGCGGCCGGGGATGATGAGCAGCCAGCGCGAGTTCCACACCGAGCGGCCCACCAGCCGGCTGTTGTTGTGCGTCTCGGCTTCGTCGAACTGGCCGTTGTCATGGTAGGCGCGCAACGAGGCGTAGCGTCGGAGTTGCGCCAGCGGCTCGCGCAAGGAGTGCATCACCGGAATCCAGTCCGGGTTGTCCACGTCCGCCCCGCCCACGTTGTAGGGCATCGGGATGGCCTGATCGAAGACCGTCCAGGAGCGCGTCTCGACGCCGTTGCGCGTGGGCGAGCGCATCACGTCCTCGCCGATGGGGATGAGATAGACGCGCGGCTCGTTGGCCAGACCGCCGCCGGTGCTGTTGGTGTTGAAGGTGACGTTGTAGCCGGTGAACCACACGCCGGCAGAGCGAATCTTCGTGGCCGCGTGGCTGGCGTCGTAGGCGTTGTCGCCCCCGGCCAGGTCGTGGCCGAAATAGTTTTTCCCGGCGACGACGAAGGTGGAGAAGGGAATGACCAGCGCCGGTTCGACGTTGGTGGTGTCGGTGAACGGTCGGCAATAGCGGATGAACTCCGGCAGGTCGTGCAGGTTGGCGACCTTGCAGTTCTCCAGCGCCTGCGCCCAGGTGGCGTCGCTGCCCGACGAGGGCGAGATGCGCCACAACTCACTGCGCAGGGAGAAGCGGCTGGTCTCGGTGTCCGGGTTGTTGAAGCCGTAGCGGCCCTTGACCACGTCCCAGTCGCCTTTCATGCGGGCCAGGATGTCGGCCAGGCCCGGTTCGCCGGTCGCGCCGCCAACCATGGGCGTGCCGAGCCAGACATAGAACCGGCCCGGCAGCCGGGCGCGCACGACGTCCGCGAGGAACTTGCTGCCGGGCGTGCGGGTGGTGTCGGAACTGAGCAGGCCGGTCTCGTAATCGTAAGCCTTGGCGGCGAGGTAAGTGTAGCGGGCGGCGAGGTCGAAAGCGGTCTGGTAGCGGCGCAAGGCGTCGTCGCGGAAGATGCGAAAACCGAGGTCGGCGTAGCGCTGGCTCTGGATGCGCTGGGCGGCGCGGGCGCGCGTCTGGCCGCGCTCGAAGATGAGGCGCTCGCCCTCGGCCAGCAGTTTCTGGACGCGCTCGTAGCTTTGCGACAGGGCCTCGACTTGCTCGAACAGCTCGGCCTGTTTGACGTACTGCTCTTTGAGTTTGACCTGCGTCTCCTGGGGCAGCCACTTCAGCTTCTCGACGTATTCGTAGCCCTTGAGCAGCCGTTCCAGGTCAACGTTCCAAATCTCCTGCTGCAGTTGGCGGCTTTCAATGCCCAGGTCCTTCCCCAGCGCCACAGCAAAGTCAATCCAGGCCATGTTGATGGCGATCTGACGGGCCACGGCTTTGGGTGTATTCAGTTGGATTCCTTCGAGGGGAAACGGTCCGACGACGCCCGCCGTCTCGGACGGGAATAGCCCCGCCGCTTCCATCGCCGCGTCTTTCCTCATAGCCGTAATGGCGGAGATGATCGTTGATGCCGTTTTCAGTCCAAACACGACGCGCTCGGTGTTCTGCTTGTGGGCCAGGAGATCGGTGCTCCGCTGCCATTCGTAGGTGTAGCGGGTGTAGTCCCACACCCGCCGGTCCATTTCGTCTTCCAACTCGGCCACGGTCTGGTTGTATTCGGCGATCTTGCCCTCGAGCGAATACCACGTCTGCACAAAGTCGGTCAGGGCCAGTTGGAGTTCGCCTTGGGCTTGGCGGCGGCCGGTCCAGCGGGGCGGTTTCACCTTCAGTCCGTTGTCCGCCATGTACACGGTGACCTTGCTTAGGGCGGTGGTTGTATTAGTCGGCGCGTTGGGAAGATCCTTGTAGTCCTCGTAGTTGGTATAGGGCCAGTCCTCGCTCGCCGTGAAACCGAGGTCGTACACCGTGACCTGCATAACTTGGCCGGTGGGGGCGTTGAGGAGGAAGTCCTCCAAGTCGAGGATTTGCCAGTTGATCAGGTCCGGCCCGGCGTAGCCCTGCGGGTAGGTCTTGCCCGGGCCGATGTCGTCCGGATACGGGTAACCGTAGATTTCGAGGAGGCGGTTGTGGTACTCGATTTCGTTTTGGGTCAGCGCCTCCGTCAGTTCGGAGGTCGAGTCGGACTGTTCCCGCAGCCGGAGGGTGGCGCTGCGGGCGTGGTCGAACGCCACGGCGGCGTTGTAGAGCGCCTGGAGCGCGCGATTGTAAATCTGCTCGAAGTGCGTCTGGCCGGCGTCAATGGCCGTCGGGTCAATGTCGAAGGGCACGACGTTGCGGGCCAGCCCGAGCGGGTTGAGGCCGGTGTCGGCGCTGTCCACCTGGCTCTGGATGTCGCGGAAGCTGGCGGCGATCTCGTCCAGCTCCGGCGTCGAGGCGCGGTCAATCTGCTCGATGCCTTCGGGCGGCCGGTCGGCGCCGCCCACTTGGACCATGTTGGTGAGGCGGTCGAGCAGGAGCGAGTTGGCAGTCACCCAATCGTAGAGCGCAGCCTGGCCGGCGCGGCTGGCCCACTCGCCAATCCCCCAGGCGCGATTGGTGTTGCTGTCGGTGTAGCCGGGCCAGCGGCCGGTGGGATCTTCCGAGTACCGCTCGCGGAAGACGCGATTGACGATCTCCGCGCCGGTGCGGGCGCGGGCGGCGGCGGTCTCGGCGAATTTCTGCTCGTCGAAATAGTCGGTGCTGACGGGGGCGTTGCCCAGCAGCGTGGCCTCCGCCTCGGTGTGCCAGACGAAGTTCGTGTAGGAAAGCAAGTCGTAGTAGCCGCTGATGGCGCTCAGGTAGTGGCCCCAAGCGTCGCCGTGGCCCTGCGGGTAAAAGCGTTTGGCATCCTCAGCCGTGATGAGGCCGATGGTGTTGGTGGGCGTGCCGCGGAGGTTATAGTTGTAGGCGTAGGCCGCTTCGCCCCCGTTGATGCCCTTCGTGAAATTCCAGATCAGCCGATTATAGACCGGCGAGGTGTGGACGGACGGTTCGAGCGTGTCGTCGCGGCCGCGCAACAGGGCCAGTTCTTCTTCGAGCAGATTGGGCACCTGGTTCATGAACGCGAAGATCGAAGTGGCGTCGGCGCCGTGTTGGTCCTCGGCCAGCGAGCGGGGGAAGGCGATGGTCGGGTCTTGGGCGTCGGCGTAAGCCTCGTTGCCCAGCAGCATGTAGAGGTCGTGCAGGCGGCTGGCGGCGAAGAGCAGCGTCTGGTTCACGCCCGGATCGCTCAGGCCGGCTTCGAGGCTGAAGGCCTTGGCGCGGTTGAAAATCGTCTGGTAAGTGGCAATGAGTCCGGCGCTGCTGGCGGCACTGAGGTTGAGCGCGACGTCGCCTTCGTACGGCCCACCGGCCTGGCTGATCATGGTCACGCGCGTGTCCACGGCGTTGGCGATGCGGTCGTGGAAGGCCTGCTCGAAGGGGTTGATGCCGGTCATGGCGCGTTTGACCCAGCCGGGCGCGAGGTTGTAGGTCCAATCGCTCCAATTGGTGCCGGTCGGGCCGGTGGTGGCGGTGGGCCGGTAGCGCACGGCGAAATAGTGGTCCGACAGCGTGAAGGGACTCGCGCCAGAAACGGTGACTTCGTTGGTGCCGGGCGTGGGATCGCTGCCGTACACGTTCCACGCGCCGAAATTCGTGTTGGGAATGAGACCGCCGGACGGCTCGACCCAGCGCCACTGGTACTCCGTCGCCTCGACCTGCCCGGCGAAGTCGGCGCTGTAGCGCAGCGAGAGTTGCTCAGCCAACGCGTCGTCGGGCGGGATGACTTCCAATTCGCCGCTGTAGAGTTCGGGCACGACTTTGATCAAACTCAAACTCACGGGCGAGGCCGGCGGCACTTGCTGGTCGTTGGCGCTGTTGTTGAAAGCCAGCGTCACGTAGCCGACGCCGTTGGTGAGCCGGGCGCCGAGGGCGGCTTTCACGTACGGCGTGTTGGGGCGGATCAACGTCAAATCGCCCGGTAGCGCCGCAACGGCCGCGTCCCACTTCGCTTTCAACACCGGGTCAATGCCGTTGGCGGCGTCCTTGGCCAGATTCTTCTCGAAATTTTCCAGCAGGTTGAGCAGGAGATAGCCGCTGCCGGTGAGCGTGGAAACCATTTGGCCTTCCAGCACCAGCCGGCCTCCCGCGCCGCGGTTTGGATCGAAGAAGAGCCGCGGGTAAATCGAAGGCGGGAGCTTGGGGAACCGGACGAGCGGGCTGGTGAGTTCCTGGCGGGCAAGCTGGCTTTGAACCATCGCGTCAATGACGGCGCGGTCGAGGTTCGCTTCCTGATCGGCCACTGGATCAAACAGCGTCACGCTCTCCCCGTTGGTCAGGCGCTGCGACTGGTCGTAGGGCACCTCCACGCTGAGTTGATTCCAAATGTCCGGCAGGCCGCGCGTCGCCGTGGTGAGCGTCTGACCGAGCTGCAGTTCAGGCAGATTATCCGGCCAAGTGACGTGGTAAGTGACGGCGACGGGCGTGCCGGACGTGCCGTAGTTCTGGAACGGCGTCGGCAGCCAGGGCAATTCCGTGCCGACGGCGGGCTGCTGGTCGGCCGCCAGCGCCGGGAAGTAAAACGTCGGCTGCATCTGGTAGTAGAAGCGCATGATGGCGTCGGCCTCGCCGCCGTCGTCACCGGCCGACTTCGCCCACCAGCCGAGCTTGCGGTCCTGCCAGGCGGGCGGTTCAGTGTCGGTATAGTTGTTCGTGCAGAGCGGCATCGCGCCCAGCGGCATGATCGGCACGATCGGCAGGCCGGCGGTGAGGTCGCGCTCGAAGCGGTATTCCAGGTTGGTGGCCACGACGCTGAAGACGGTCATCTGAGGCCGCGCGGTGTCCGGGTTGAGCTCGTCCACCAACACGAACGGCTCGGAGACGGTGTTTGTGTTGAGATCGTTGCGCAGGGCAAAGACCACGTCACCCATCAGCAAGGCGTGCTCCTCGTTGGGATTGTAGCCGGGCAGGGTCGGGTCGTTCTGGAAGTAGATCGAAGGCGACCCGACCACGAACGGGGGCGTGACGGTCGGGCGGCCCGGGGAGGTCCACGTGGCGCCCTGGAGGGTGCCGTTGAGGCTGCGCGGCCCGATGTCGGCCAGCACGTTCGTATCCGTCACCGGCCTGAACGGGTAACAGGCCACCAGCCCCGCTTCATCGCCTTGGAGTTGGCGGTACATCGTCGCCTGCAGGTCGGCGGGGGAGCGCGCGACGCTCCAGACGCGCAGTTCGCCCACCTGGCCGGCGAAACCGGAGCCGCCGTTGGAAAAGTTGCCCAGGACCGCACGAACATTGCCGTCGGTGAGATTGACGCCGCCAATGGCGGGCTTCCCGACGCCGTTCACATAGAACCGCAGCGTGCGGCCGTCCCACGTCACGGCGACGTGCTGCCAGGCCTCCCAAGTGATGACCGGGTCCGTCGTGCCGCAGTTCTGGTTCTGGGTTTCGAATCTGAGCCGGCCGTCGCTGGTGTTCCAAGTGTTGAGGTAGAAGGCATAACCAGCGCCGGCGGCGCCGCCGCTCTTCCGGTCCAGGATGGAGCAAATGCTGGCCTTCTCCGCGGGTTTGATCCAGGCCTCGATGGTGAAGTCATCGCTCGTGAGAGCGAAGGCGCTGTCCGCGCCGAGGTCCACGGCGGCGCTGCTGCCGTCGAACTGGAGGGCGCTGGGCCCCAGCCCCAATTGATCGCCGCTGCTGCCCAGGCCGCTGGCAATCACGATTTGCGGCGGGTACTCGGGCCAGGAGTTCGTGTAGCGCACCACGCGCGACGGATAGTACACGGCCGGCATGTCGGTCTGTTTGCTTTGGTTGGCCCACCAGACTTCGAGCTGGCCGGTGTTGACCGCGAAGACGTAGGACGCCGCGCCCGGCTCGGCTTCGGTGGGGTAGTGGTAGCGGTTGATGTTGTAACGGTCCGTGGTGTGGTCACCTGGGATCACGTGGATGAAACCGGGGAATTCCGCGAAGTCGCCGCCGGGGATGACCTGGCCCCAAGACCAGGCCATGTCGCCATACACGGTGCCGTCGTGGTCGCCGGCCAGGTTGCGGGCCACGGCGCCCCGGCCCTCGTCGAAGGGGAAGTTGGCGATGAGGCTGCCCGCGGTGTCGGGCCACACGTCGAAGCGGTTGCTGCGAATCTGGTCGGCGGTGAGCGCTACGTTCCAGATGCGCGCCTCGTCCAGTTTGCCGCGGAAGAAGTTGGTGATGGGACTGCCGGAAGCGGCGGCCATCACGGCCTGGCCGGTGCCGTCGAAGTTGACCCGGTAGAAGTTGGTTGCCTTCCAGGACTGGTCGTCCAGATAGAGCGACAATGTGCCGTTGGTGTCGCTGGCGCCGGCGAGCGTCACGGTGAGTTGTTGCCAGTGGTTGGACTGCACCGGGGCGTTGGTCGTCGTCAGGTGGACCCAGTAACTGGAGCCGGTCTGGTTCTTGTTCCAGACGTTCACCCGCAAATTGGCATTTGTGGTCAACTCCACTTTGAAGGTGAGCAATGGGCTGCCCTCCGAATAGAGCGTGCCGTTGGTGAGGACCGAGGGATTGAACCAGAACGATAGCGTCCAGTCGCTCAGCCCGTTCAGGAAGCTCTGCGCGACCTGGACGTAGTCGCCGTCGGCGTCAAACCACAGCGCGTGGGCTTCCTGGTCGCCCGGCACGAGTTCGGTGCCGATCGGCCAATCCTTCGGCTCCAGATCGAAATAGACCGGGTTCGTGTGGTTGACGGTCTGGACGACCTCGAACCAGATGTCGTCGTGCGTCGTGTATTTGAGCAGGCAGGTGCCCGGCTGAATCGTGTTGAAGGAGCGTCCGCTGGCCGAGAGGCTCGCGTGCAGCGGCGGGTCCATGTCCTCCATCAGCGCGGCGGACAACTCGGTGGGGATGAGCACCGGGGCCTGGTCGGTCGGGGAATCGCCGAGGACGAACAACTGCGGGTGCATGGGCCAGTCGCAGGAATACCAGTCCACTTCGTAGGGCCAAGTCACGCCCATGCGGCCCTTGTGCTGCCAGTAGATTTCCAGCGCCCACGGCTCCATCCAGGTGCGCTTGATGGCGAAGGCCCAGTTGTCCTTCGGCCCGGTCTGGCCATAGACGAAGGCGGTGTCGTTCAAGCCCTGGGTCACGTTGGGGAGGACGCCGTTGATGCCGTCCACGTCGGCCCAGTAGGTGTCCATCGGCAGCAGCCGCGATCCCACGTCCGCGGCGAGGAGCTGCACGTCCGGCGCGAGCACCTGCACGACTTCGAGGCCGTCGGGCTGGACTTGGCGTTCGTAGGTGCCTTCCTTGTAATACTCGATCAGGAACATCCCGGAGACGCCTTTGGCGTGGAGTTGCTTCTGGGCGTCGAGCCAGACGCCCTTGACGTAGTTGGTGGTCGTGGTCACGATGCCGCCATTGGTGGTGGTGACGACGTCATAGACCGGCGGCGGCACTTCCGAGTTGTAGTGAAGGGCCGGAAACGTCTCTCCGAGGCTGACCTTCGGCGCGTCGTAAGGCGATTCGGTCCAGAACAGGCGGGCCGGGCGCTTCACCGGGACGGCGCTCACGTGGAGCACCTGGCGATTCGTCGTCCGCGCCGACCCCACGCCGATGATCCAGTCAATGGTGATGTTGTTGGGCTGGGAGGCAATGACCTGCCCGGTGGACGGCACCCAGAACGCGCCGCCTTCGGGAGATTGGTAGTAGGCGTTGGTCTTGTCGCCCACCGTCACGGGGACGAAGTTGCCGGGCGGCGAATTCGTGTCGGTGCCGAGCGGCGCCGCGATCACGCTGCCCAACGCCACGTCGGCCCGGATGCCCTCGACCGGCTGGCCGAAGGCGGACCACGCCAGGCCGTAGCCGCCGCCGGTGGGGAGGTTGGCGTTCGTCGTATTGTCCAGCACGCTGCCGCCATAGACGGCAGTCGAAGCGTTGGTCAGCCACGGGCTGAAGTAATTGGTGAACGGGCCGTCCGCGGGGCTGGGAGAAAACCAATAGTTCTGGTAGTCCGTGTCGAGGTTGTAGTCGTCGGCGCGGGCGGAGGTGGGCGCTAGGCCAAGGACGATTGCCAGCGCGAGGGCCGCAAACCCGAAATCCGAAATCCGAAATCCGAAGGAAGCCCGAAATCCGAAATCCGAAAACGGCCGTCTGACGATCGCACGTTTCTTGCGGGTCGCGAAAACTTCGGAGCGCGGCTGTCCCAGCCGCAGCACGTTCGATGGCCAACCGCCGTCGAAAGCTAACTCGAAGGGTCCTCCGGTAACCGCACCCGCTGCGGCTGGGACAGCCGCGCTCCGGTTTCCTTTCGGCTTTCGGGCTTCGGATTTCATTTGGATTTCGGCATTCGGCTTTGGGATTTCCAGTCGGCCCCTCAAAGCCCCAACGGCCGCCAGTACACCCCGACAAAGGTGTTGCCGGGGAGGTTCTCCAGAAATTGGACCTTCCAGTATTCACCCTTCGCCACGGGGTAGAGGTGACTGCCATGGTTGTCGTCGTCGTCATCGATGCTCCGATTCTCCACATAGATGGTACCGACGGTCACGCCCACCCTTGCGCTGTTCACGTCCACCAGAAGGAACCCGTCGCTGTCCGCGGTGGCGTCGCTCGTGCCAGAGGAAGTGGCGTCGTTCCAAGTTTGCTTCGTTGTCCAAGCGCCGAGCGCGTGCACCCTGCCATAGACGTTGACTGCTTGGCTGGTATCACTCGCCCGGATGTCCACGGCTTTGCCCAGGACCGTCGCCGTGCCATTGGAGGCCGTGAGGGAGGCAGCGCTCTGCTCGGACCTGAGGGTGGCCGCCCCGGTGCTCCGCAAGGTCAGCGTGTCGTTCGTATCGTTCCCTACGGTCAGGTCCAGGTTGCGGTTCCACCCGCCGCCGCTCTCGGTCTCGTGGAGGAGCATCGCGGCCCAGTCGCTCCCGCCGCCCGAAAGGCCGAAATGCAGGCCGTTGTTATCGCCCGCCTGGGCGCTGAACACGCGCGAGTTGAGCACGTCGAACCGGCCGGCGCCGGAGACGTCGAGTTCCGCCTGCGGGCTGGTGGTGTTGATGCCGATCTTGGTGGGGCCGCTGGCGGTCAGAGCCGAGTTCGTCAAGGTGCTGCCGGCAAACGCCGGCACGACGCCCGCCCGCAAACCGCTGCCCATCGTCGGATAGCTCGCGGCCCCCGTGCCGCCCAGGTTGGCGGCGTCATTGGCGCGGATCGCGTAGGGCGCGCTCACCAACTGCTGGCGCGGGCTGATTTCCTGCGGCGCCGTGACCGGGCCCTGCGGGTTGACCGTGATGGTCAGACCCAGGTAGCGGTTCGGCCCGGCGAAGGCGTCGAGCAAATTGCTGACCTTCGGGGTGCCGGGCGTGGTCAGATCGTCGCCGGCGTTGGAAAGCAGGACGTTGAACAGGCCGTTGGTGAGGACGTGCAGCGGGAAGGACCGGCCCCAGATGTAATTACCGGCCCCGGTTTGCGCGGTGTCGTCCCAGATGCGGAACTCGACCATGTAATAGCCGCTGGGGACGGGGTCGCCCAAGTTGTCCGTGAGTTTGCCCTGGTAGTTGATGAGGGCCGGGATGTCGTCGGCCAGCGCCGAGGCGGGGGCGGCGAGCCAGAGCAGCAACGCGAGCGCGAGCAGAGGAGCGCGGACATTCCTGTCTGCCGGTCCGCCGCCGGCCGCCCTCGGAGCGGACAAGAATGTCCGCGCTCCCGCCCGGCGGGACCTTTCGGCCCTCGGCTTTCGGGCTTCCTTCGGATTTCGGATTTCGGGATTCGGATTTTCTTTCATGGTGTCATGCCTCGTAGAGTGTTGATCCGGCTGATGCGCTGGAGCGAGAACACGCCCTCGGTCTGGATCGCCTGGGCGCGCAACCCGGAGAGCGTTTCCCGGTAGGCGCCGCTGACGTTGTCCGCGCCGTAGTAGGGATTGGCGGGGGCGTTGGTGACGGCGGTGAAACTGAGCGCGAGGTCGCGGGTGATCGTGCGCGTCTCCACCGCGTTGGTGTAGGGCTGCCAGTCCCAGTCCTGGTTGTCGTGCAGCGGATGGTAGCGGTGGAGGAACGGATTGGTCGGGTCGTCGAAGCGCACCGTCACCGTGCCGCTGAGCGCGTTGGTGAAGCTGCCCGCCAGCGCGACGGGCGGCATGACCGGAAACGCCACTGAGCTGATCCGGCTCACGTCGGTGGCGTCGGCCGGCAACGCGCGTTCGCCGGCGTAGAGCGCGTAGGTGCCGTTGGTGTGCGGCGCGTTGGTGAGCGTGCGGTCCCAAGCGAGCACCACCTGCTGGAGCAGGTTTGCGCGGCCATGACCATCCACATGCACCAGCAGGCGAAACGATGCCGGCGAGGAAGCGCTGAGAAACTGGTCGCCGGTGTAGGCCGGCGCATTGACCCGGTTCACGGTCACGTTGCCAACCCACAAACCCTCGTTCTCGTCGTGAGGCTCCAACGGGTCGGGCGTTAGGAGTCCTTTCGGTTTTTGCGCCGTGACCGGCACGCGAATCAGCAGCGACTCTCCGGCGTCGATCACCTCCAAAATGCTCTGGTAGGCCGCGCCGTTGGCGCCCTGCGGCGTGTAGGGCACGAAGTCGCGTCGCCGCACGCCCAGCCGCAACGGCCACTCCTCGCCCGCTGCCAGCGCCCGCGAAAGGCCGGCGGCGGGGAAATCGCTCCACACCCATTAGTTGCTGGCGTTCTTCGAGAGATAGGACAGCGGCACTGGGCCGGCCAACTCGGGAAACTCGCCGGTCGCCGGCGGACTTTCTGAAGCTTGCTGCCGCAGCCACACGGTCAGCGTGTCGGTCGGGTGCGCGTTTTTGACGGTGAGGTCTTGCCGCACCAGCAGCGTGCCGAAATCCACCGCCCCGCCTTGGGGCGTCACGTGCAGCGCCGAGAAGTAGGCCGGCGCGCGGGCGGTGCCGATCCAGTAGGCCACGCCCGGGGCCACGCGATCGCGCGCAGGTTGCACGATGCGCTGGCCGCGGCCTTGCGTGTCGAGGCGATACAACTCGTTCGCATAGCCGCGCGACGTGTCCACCTCGGGCGTGAAGCGGAAGAAGTCGGTGAACGTCGGCGGATGGTTCGAGTGGACCGGCAGGCCCACGAGGTTCAGGCCGTGCGGATACCAGTCCAGGCGCGGTAGGATCACCCGGCCCTTGATGGCGAGCGTGAACGGCGCCGCGTTGGAGACGACTTTGATCAGATAGGACTGGCCGCCCTGCAACTCGAACAACCGGCTCAGGAACGCGCGCGGGTCCGATGGCGGCAGCCACAGCCGCCAATCCGGGCTTTCAGGCAGCAGCGTGTCCGGGTCCACGGTGAACTGAATGGTCGAGAAGCGCCGGTCCCATTTCCACACGCTTTGCACGGGCGTGCCGGCGAAGACCTGCGCGCATTCGCTTGGCTCCGGTTGGACCTGGAGATGGACGGCGTTCCAACCGGGCTGCAACGGCACACGCTGGGTCAACCATTGGGCGTGAAGTGAAGTCGCCAGCCAAGCCAGGCCCAACAGCGGGATCCCCGTGCCCCGAAACATACGACGCCACCCGGATGCCCGGCTCCGCATCCCACCCGCAGCAACCACCGCACCGCACCGCAGCCTTTTCATGGGCGTGCCCTCCTCCTTGAACTCGAACCCGGTGGGTTCTAACTTGGCGGACCGTTCCTGCTCAGGACTGTGCATTGCCACGCGGCCCTGCCTCGAAGGTCTTCGACACTGTGCCGCCAAGAAACGATGCTCAATCCACGCCCTGAGCATTACCCATCCAGTCCCTGGATGCCCAACCCGGCCGGCCGATCCCCCTCCGGGTGCATGGCTGTCCCACCCCCATCCACAACCCTCTGATACCAAGCCTTTCATTACCCAGAATCATCCCAGCATCCGCGAACCACCATGTCAATAATGATTTGATTCCCGCGATTCCCGCTGCTGAAATTTTTCGGGCGCATCGTGCCACCGCCAACACCGAAGGGTAGTAGCGGGTCGTGGCGCAAGCCTCTGGCTTGCGGCCGTGCCCCCAACCTGCGGCTTGGCGGGTGGGTTGAATCACGTCGAGCCACGCTTCGAGGCGCACATTTTGGTGTGCTTCCTGGCCTATTGCCTGCACGTGACGTCGCGCAAACGCCTGGCCGCGACGCGGTCCGGGCCCGGGGGGCCGGAGGGCGGGAAGACGGCGTCGGCAGCGTCGAAGAACCGTTCGATGCCCGACGGGGCCGCGTGCACCAGCATTCGGCACGGGCGGTCGCCGGTGTTTTTGAACGCCCGCACCGAACCGCGCGGGGCGAAAAACGCGGCCCCCGCCGGGGCGTCGGTCCACCCGTTGCCGGTGAGGAAGCGCAGATGGCCGGCGAGGATCAAGAACCACGCGTCCGCCTCGGCAAGCACATGCGGGCTCATTCCGCCGCCGGGCGGTGTGATGTCGGTGAACATCGTGAACGCGCCCCCCGTGTGCCTCGCGCCCAGGTATCTCGTCGCCGTAAGCGCGGAGAACCTCCGGTTGGCCGGGCAGCGTGAGCTGGGATTCAAGGTCGTTTGCGGTCATGGCGTCGAAAGTGATCGAAAAGTCCGGCCGTTCAGACCAACCGCCGAGGCGGGGGCCATTTGCCGCCGCGTACGCCCGCGGAATGGCATTCGCCGTCCGGCGGCTTCGGACGCTCCGGCTGGACAAGCTGAGGCGGGTCATCGAACTTCGGGCATGACCTCGGCATCGTTGGCTGCGCGCACGCTCTTCATCGTCTGGCTGCTGACACCCGCCCTGGCCTGGACGCAGCCCGACGCCGGCCAGCCGCGGCGGGGATTCATCCGCGTCAGCCACGACGGACGCGGCTTTGTGGACTCCGGCTCCGGCACCGAGTTTCGGCCGTGGGGTTTCAATTACGATCACGATGCCGCCAATCGCCTCTTGGAAACGTACTGGAAGGCCGAGTGGGGCGCGGTCGAGGGAGACTTCGCGGAGATGAAGCAGCTTGGGGCGAACACGGTCCGCATTCACCTGCAAGTGTCCCGGTTCATGAACTCGCCCGAGCAAACGAATCGGGAGTCGCTGGAACAGCTTGCCCGGCTGCTGGCGTTGGCCGGGCAGACCGGGCTTCACCTGGATATCACCGGCCTGGGTTGCTATGACCGGAAGGACGTTCCGGCATGGTATAACGCGCTGAACGAGGCCCAACGGTGGGACGTGCAAGCCCGGTTCTGGGAAGCCGTGGCCGAGACCTGCCGGCACAGCCCCGCGGTGTTCTGCTACGACCTCATGAACGAACCGGTGCTGACCGAGGACAAACAAGGCCGGGACTGGACGCCGGGTGCGTTCGGGGATCGGTATTTCGTGCAACGGCTGACCCTGGACTTCGCGGGACGCACCGCGGAACAGATCGCCGAGGCCTGGGTCAACCGGCTGGTGGCGGCCATCCGGAAACACGATCCGCAGCATCTCGTGACGGTCGGGGCGATTCCGTGGGCGCTGACCTGGCCGAACGCCAAACCGTTGTTCTACTCGGAGCGCGTGAGCCGGAACCTGGATTTCGTGAGCCTCCATTTTTACCCCCGGAAAGGCGAGGTCAGCCAGGCGCTGAAGGCGCTGGCGGTTTACAACATTGGCAAACCCATCGTGATCGAAGAGATGTTCCCCCTGAGCTGCTCGGTGGCCGAACTCGACCAGTTCATCGACGGTTCCAAGCCGCTGGCCGTGGGGTGGATCGGATTTTATTGGGGCAAAACCATCGCGGAATACCGACGCGAAAAGGGCAACATTGCCGATGCGATCACGCTCGACTGGCTGGAGTACTTCGTCAAAAAGACGCCCGAGGTTCTCGGTCCAGGCGCGGCACAAACGAGCGAGTGAACGAATCGACGGCTCGGCCGCCCGTCCGGACTTGCAATCGCTTGCGCCGGCCAAGAGGTGCGGATGGCTTTCTTACGCCGCGCTCCACGGTTCCTGAAAAAACCGCCGCACCAACGCCCAACCGAGATCAACCGCGCGGTCAATGGATGACGAACGGTCCGCCACGGTCAGGTGATCCCGGAACCGTAGCCCAATCCAGGGGGAGAACAACCATCCTGCCGCCGGCAAGGCAAGGCGGAGGCGGCGCGGGGAATGCCGGGGCCGCTCCGCGCCGGTTGGCACCGGATTGTCTCGACGGTATGCGAGCGCAACGTACCCTGCGTGGAGTACCAACAACACGAGTCGT
>JAKCAB010000788.1 GCA_021839785.1 bacterium
CTCGGCCTCAAGAAGCGCACCAGCGAGATCCTGATGCACTTGCAGATGATGAAGCGTCAGCCCAAGGCGATCGCCACCTGCCATTGCCATCCGCCGTACGCGACGGGCTTCGCGGTGGCCGGCATCGCGCCGCCGACGTGCATGTTGCCAGAGTACGAGGTCTTCTGCGCCGTGGCGGTGGCGCCGTATCGTACGCCGGGCACGCCGGAGATGGGAAAACTCGTCGCCGATCTGGTGGACACCCACAACACGATCCTCATGGCCAACCACGGCGTCGTGACCTGGAGCCACAACGGCATCGAGGAGGCCTATTGGCGCATGGAAATCATCGAGGCCTACTGCCGGACCTTGCTGGTCACCGCGCAACTCGGCGTGAAGCCCAACACCTTCTCGGCCGAGCAGCTCCAGGATTTGCTGAAGATCAAACAGAGCCTCGGCTACGTGGATCCGCGCTATGGTCTCAAGGAGTGCGAACTCTGCGACAACGACGAGTGGCGACCCGGTGTCACGTGCCAGGTGCCGGCGAAGGCCGAACCGGCTGGCTTCGACAAGGAGGCCGAGGCGGTCGTCCAGGCGGTGACCGACCAGATCCTGGCGCAGTTGAAGTGAACCACGAATGAACACGAATGGACACCAATGAGAAGAGCCGACTCCTGCTCCGGGACGAGGTTTATCAAATCGTGGGTGCCGCGATTGAGGTCTTGAACGGTATCGGGCACGGGCTGACGGAAAAGCCCTACGAAAATGCGCTCGTGGTCGAGTTCAAGCTTCGGAACATCCCGTTCCATCAACAGCCGCGGTTCGAAGTCACCTACAAGAGCGTAACGGTCGGCCAGTTCATCCCCGACCTTGTCGCTTTTGCCCAGGTTGTGGTGGACGCAAAAGTGATTGACCGTATCACTGACGTGGAGCGTGGCCAGATGCTGAATTACCTGAAGATTACCCGACTCAGAGTCGGAGTGATCTTGAACTTCATGCACGCCAAGCTGGAGTGGGAGCGACTGGTTCTGTAATTCGTGTTTCTTCGTGTTGATTCGTGGTTGACCCCATGAAATCCCTCGACACCAAACTCGCTGAGATCAAAGCGAACCCGAAGTCGCGCGCGTTCATCATCGCGGACGCCAAGGACGCCGACATGGCCTTTGGCGTGCGGGCGCCCGGGCCACGGTCTTACTTGGCGCGGGGCGGCGCCCGGCCCGCGCAGTTTTCGCCGGAGGTCTGGAGCCGCGAGGAGTTCGGCTACCGCAACCTGCCGGAGTTTCTCGACATCATCCGCGAAGTGACTCACCAGGGTCTGGTGGACATCATGCTGATGTCGGCCTATGTGAACGAGCTGCTCACCATCAAGGAAGGGATCTTCAAGGACTCGCCCGTGACGCCGGCCGCGCGCGCCAACGATACCACCGATGTCTGGGCCGCGCGCCACGGTTGTTACACCCGCGAGCCGTCCCAGCCTTTCCGCAGCGCGAGCATCGATCAAATCCAGTGCGGCCAGGTCGAATGCGAGCGCGACGGCAATGGCGAGTTCCCCGGCGCGAACCTGGGCTTGTATTCGGTCACGTTCGTCAACGACCTCGAACAAGACCGTGAAGCCCTGCGCTGGTACAAAGCGTTCCGCGAAGAAGCGGAGCGGAAGCGCTTCCGGCATTTTCTCGAAGTGTTCGATCCCAACGTCGAGAGCGGCATCCCGCCGGAGAAGCTCGGTGAGTTCATCAACGACAACATCCTTCGCACCCTCGCCGGCGTGCCCGAGGCCGGACGGCCGATCTTCCTCAAGATCGTCTATCACGGGCCGCGCGCGATGGAGGAGCTTTGCCAGTACGATCCGAACATGGTGGTCGGCGTCCTGGGCGGCAGCGCGGGGACGACCTACGATGCCTTCAAGCTCATCCACGACGCGCAGAAGCACGGCGCACGGGTGGCGCTTTTCGGGCGCAAGATCAACAACGCGGAGCACCAACTCGCGTTCATCGAGATGTTGCGGCTGATCACCGACGGCAAGGTGTCGCCGGAGGAAGCCGTGCGCGCCTACCACGGCGTTTTACAGGCCAAGGGCATCAAGCCGCAACGCGAACTGAAGCAGGACCTGGAACTCACCGATCAAGCCATGAGCTACGGCGGCAGCGGTTCACGGGCAAAGGTTGAGATGCGAGGCAACCCGCTCGCGACAACGAAGCCCGCGCCCGCCGTTGCCAGCCGACCGGCATCCGCCGCACCCGCCTGGCCGACCTTCGGCGGTGGCGCCCCGGACTTCGAGAAGATGACGCCCGCGCAGCGCGCGGCCTACGACGCCTGGCGGTTGAAGCGGATATTCGGCTAAGTGGCTGCGTTCGTCAGAACGCGGCTGACTATGTGGCCGCCGTCTCACGACGGCAGCCACGAGGCATCATTCCAGAAACTTTCCTGGATTCAGGATTCCAAGCGGGTCGAGGGCCTGTTTCACCCGGGCGTGCAGACTGCGCACCGCTTCGTTCGCCGCCAGCGGCCACCAACGCTTCTTGGCCAGGCCGACGCCGTGCTCGCCGGTCATCACGCCGCCCCACGCCAGCACTTGCGCGAACAGGTCGTCCAGCGCCGCTTCGCTGCGCGCCTTCGCGCCGGGTTGCGTCTCGTCCACCATGACGTTCACGTGGATGTTCCCGTCGCCGGCGTGGCCGAAACACGCGAGCGGCAGCCCGTGCTTGCGCTGGAGGCGTTCGGCGAAGCGGAACAAATCCTCGAGGCGGCCGCGCGGCACGGCGATGTCTTCGTTCAGCTTGGTCAGGCCGGTGTCGCGCAAGGCGTAGGAAAACTCGCGCCGGATCTGCCAGAGCTTCTCGCACTCGGCCGCGCCGAACGCGCGTTGAACGAACCGCCTTGCCGCGTCGCGCGTCACCGCTTCCACCTGGCGCAACTCCGCGCGCAGCGACCGCGCCTGGCCGTCGAGTTCGACGATGATGAGCGCTTCGCAGCCCTCGAGGCGCTTGCTGCCGGTCCGGCGACACGCGGCCGCCAACGTGAACTTGTCCGCCACTTCGAGCGCGCACGGCAGGATGCCGGCGGCGAAAATGGCGCGGATGGCCCGCGCCGCGGCGCGCATCGTGCCGTAGCCCACGCAGAGACAGGCGCGATCGGGCGGCAAGGGCAGCAGCTTGAGCGTGGCTTCAGTGACAACGCCCAACATGCCCTCGGAACCGACGAACAATCGTGCCAGCTCGAACCCGGTCTTGTTCTTGTGCGTGCGGCTGCCCAGGCGCGTCACCGTGCCGTCGGCGAGCACGACTTCCAAGCCGAGCACATAGTCGCGCGTGACGCCGTACTTGAGGCAACGCGGCCCGCCGGCGTTGGTGGCGATGTTGCCGCCCAGCGTGCAATCGACGCGGCTGGCCGGATCGGGCGGGTAAAACAGGCCTTGGGCCTCGACCGCGTCCTGCAGTTTCTGCGTGATCACGCCCGGCTGGACCACCGCGACGAAATCGCCGGCGTGGATTTGCTTGATGCGATTCATCCGCGCCAGCGACAGCACGAG
>JAKCAB010000178.1 GCA_021839785.1 bacterium
CTGGAAGTTATGAAACGCGCGTAGAATGAGGCCGGCGCACGCCCGCTCGTGCGTCTTCACGAGCCGGCGGACCGCCTGCACGCCTTGCTCGCGGGAAAGCCGCCGCGCTAGATTCCGCAGCACGAAAGCCTCCGCCACAATGTCCGGCTGCAAACCGGCCACGCCGCCATCCGCTGCGGGCCAGGCGGTGGCGAGGACTTCAGCCAGCGGTCGATGGCGTGCGTCCCAAGCGACATGCAGGAAGCCGGCCTCGGTGTCGGCCAGGCGCTGCGCTTCGTCGCGTCCCAGACCGCCGGCCAGCGTGGCGAAGGCGGCGACGTGCCGCAGCAGGCTTTCTTCTCCGGCCGGCAACCAGCGCCCGGCGAATTTGCCCACACGCTCGGTTTCGGCATCGGCCAGGGCCAGGGCGAGGTCGGCGCGCTTGAGTCCCTGGCCCGCCAGGAGGTTGCCCTTCTGGTACGCAACCAGTGCCGCCATCATGAACGTGAGCGGCTCGCGCCAGTCCGGCTGGGCCAGCATCCGGTCGAACTCCAGGTTTTCGCCTGTCTCCGGCACGGTGAGTGGGAGGTGACCATCGAAACGCGCGACTCGTTGGAGCGTGGCCGCGAACAAGCCCCGGCGCAGTTCGGCTGCCACCAAGGGAGCCAGCGGCACCGGCTGCGGCGGGTGGAATAGCTCGCGGACCAGTGGTCCGCCATCGCTCGATTGCAGCGGGAACAGCGCTTCCAACCACTGCTGGGTGCCTACCGGGGTACGTTCCAGCAACAAGAGACGGAACGGGCGCAAGTTGGCGTCGTGATCGCGACGGGCCAATTCCGTGAGCAGCCGGCGCAAGGCATCGTGCGAGGCGCGGGCGTAATCCAGGACGACCAGCGTGGGCCGGTCCCAATCCCAAGTTGCCGAGTAATTGTCCTGGATGAGCAGGCGCAGATCGTCGCTGCTGAGGCGGCCGGCCTGCCAGGCATCGCCTTCCTCGATGGCCAGACGCCAGATCAACTCGAAGGCGAGCCGGGTTTTGCCGGCGCCCGCGTCGCCCGTCATCAGGCGGACCGAGATTGGCTCGCCGCTGTGCAGCCAATCCCAAAGCGCCTTCATTTCCGCCTCCCGTCCGACCAGGTCGAGCGAGCGGTGCTTCGCCTCGATAATCCAGAGGTCGCCGGCACTAGCCGGCGGCTCGCGCGGAACGCTGGGGCGGACCAGCGGCAGGCCGAACAGCTTTCGCTCGACGCGCTGAAACGCCTCGGTCAGCCGTGCGACGTAGCCAAGGACAACCGATTCTGCAGCCGCGGCCTGGGGATGACCGCGCGCGAGTTCGGTCCGGATGGCGGTGAGGGCCACGAGAATTTCGCCCTGCTGGCAGGCGAGTTCGCGCTGGCCGCGGGCCACGGCGTCGAGTTGGCCTTTCACACCGGCGAGGAGATCCCTGAGCGCGCCGAGTTGGGGATCGAGCCAGCGTTCGAAGGCGGCGAGGTCGGGCGGCGCGGCAGCAACTTGAGCCACCTGGTCGCGGAGGGTCTGGAGTTCACCGGTGAGGTTTGTCCCCAAGCCGTCGAGCTTGTTCCGCATGTCTTCGAGCGTGTTCGCAACGACCTTGCGGAAGACGGCGGGATCGCGTTTCAGGTGCTCGCGGAAAAACAGGCAATAGGCGTGCCCCAGCGTGACCGCGCCGCCGCCGTGTCTGGCGGCTTCCCAGCCTTGGCGGACCAGCGGTTCGAAGTCCGAGGGTTCCTGGCCGACGGCATCCTCCTGTCCGGTGCGCAACTCGCGTCGCGCCCATTCCAAGAATGGCTCAGCCAGCTTCTCGCTGAAGGCGGAGCAGAGGTCGCCATTGACACACCGCTGAACGTCGTCGTCGCTCAGAACCAGGCGGTCGTGGAATTCCGCGAAACGCGCGTTGACGATGGCGGCGCGAAGAGCCTCCACCCACTCGCGCTTAGGATCGCGCCCGGCTTCGAACAAAGGCGTCTTGAAGAGATTGCCGGCGCGGCGTGGTCGATGATCCGTGGCAGCCACGGCTTGGCTGGATCCAGTCGGCCGGCGAGTTCCATGACCAAGACCTGCGCGGCATCGCGCAAGGCGTTCAGGCTGGCTTCGCGCAGTTCGCGGTTGCGGGGCAGGCCGGTGGCGGGATCGGTGCCGGCGTCCTGCCAGCGCTGGAGGAATTCGCGGTAGTTGGCGTAGGCGGCGTTGCCCAGGAAGCCATAGCCGACATTGACCGCCAGCGTGAGCAGTCCCCAGGAAACGCTGAAGGGTTCGGCCATGTTGGGTGGCGACTGTAAGCGAACCGCGCCGGGAGGGCGAGCGTTTATCGCGCAGCGGCGTTGGCCGGGCGAGCGGTTCGCGGGCCGCTCAGCGATCTCCCAATGCCGGCCAGCCGTCGGCGGTCCAATCGAGTCGGCGGATTTGCAGCGTGGGCCGGCCGCCGTTGTTCCCGTCGTAGAAGTGGAAGCTGAACCAACTCGTGCCGCTCGCTTCGAGGATGCCCGCATGGCCGGGGCCGATGAAGCGACCGACGGTGTCGAGGAACAGAGTGCCGCTACCTTCGCGAAGGTCCTTGCCGTCGCGGTCAAGGTAGGGTCCGGTGATGGTTCGGCTCCGACCGACGCGGAGGTTGTAAGTGCTATTAACGCCGGCGCAGCAGCGTTCCCAGTTTACGAACAGGTAGTGCCACCCGCCATGCGACCAGAGACAGGCCGCTTCGATCGAGGTGTTCCAAACGAGCGGGTAACGCGGGATGTCGGGGGCGAGTGGCTTGCCCGTAGCGGGGTTGAGTTGGACCCCTTCGATGCCGCTCCAGTACGAACCGAACGCCAGCCAGAGCCGCCCGCTCGCGTCGCGCGCCACGGAAGGGTCGATGGCGTTGAAGTCGTCGCTCGGGCTCGACTGGACCACCGGCCCGCAATCCGTCCAATGATAGTTGGGGCTGGCGGCGTCGAGGGTGGCGTTCGTGACCACCCCGATCATGGAGGTCTGGCTGCCCCAGGTCGAGACGGAGTAAAACAGCCAGTAGGTCCTGTTGGTGAAGAAGACGTCGGGCGCCCAGAAACTCCCGCGAAAGCCCGGCACCGTGTTCGTGGTCCAAGCCGGTGGCGTCGCGAAAACCCGCGGCCCGGCGGTCCAGGTCACGAGGTCGGCCGAGGACTTGGAGAGGATGCCGGGGCCGGGGCCGAAGACATAATAGCGGTCGCTGCAACGGATGAGAGTCGAAGGATCGTGAATGCGGAGATCGCCCTGCAATTCGGCGGCCAGGCCGGCTTGAATGAGCAACGAACCAACCGCGGCCAAAGCGAGCTTCGTCCAGACCCAAACTCGGAAGCGCCCGAGAACCTTCATGCAAAGTCGGGGATGCCTGGCGTTGGCTCGCTCAAGGTTGGCGGGCGGTTACCAGCCGGCCTTCCGCATCGAACTCGACCGGCAGGAGACCGGGCCGTTCCTGCCAGGGCGCCGTCCCGTCGCTGCCAAAGTACGTGGACCACCAGCGGCCTTGGCCGTCCTGGAAGAACGCGT
>JAKCAB010000358.1 GCA_021839785.1 bacterium
TTTCGTCAGCATCATGGCCCAGGAGGGCGACCGCTATCGGGTGGAAGATCCGGCTTTCCGGCGCGTTCTCCGGATGACCGCCGCCGATCTCACCGGCGAGCTGTCCGGGTTCTTCGTCGTGGCGGGCGGGCGGATCCCGCCGGGGTGCGAGGCAGTGGACGCCGCGCAGGCCGATCAGATCCGCGGCCGCGGCGTTTTGAATGAAGTGGATGACTTGGAGGACGAGGGCGGGGAATGTTCCCCCGCGGAGCAAGGAGACACCACGGGGTGTCCCAGCGGGGGCTGCCTTCCGACGGCCACCGCAGGAGGCGCGAACGGTTCCGGCGGCGGCCCGGGCGCGAACAACTTCGTCGCGCCACGGTGCTACGACTGCGAAGCCTCGCGCGACCCATCCCCAAGGCAACGCGTCCCGTCCCAAACGAACAAGCACTGGAACCAAAACGGTACGGTACAGGGGCCGGGCATGCCCCGGTGGTCGGTTTCCGAGCCTTACTTGAACGTCTGGCTGAGCGATACGCCCTTGCAGTACCTGCGCGCGGACGGCTCGGCGCAAGCCTTCGCCTTGGCGTACAAACAGCGCAATCCCCGCACGGACGACTGGGGCTGGGGCTTCGGCCCGAACTGGGAGGGCAACCGGCTCAGTTACATGGAGCGGGACTCAAGCGCCGTGGTGTATGACGTGCAGATGTACGTGCCCGGCGGCGGCCGGCGCCGGTATCCCGATCCCGAATACCTCCCGGATGATTACGAATACCGCACCCGCTCCCGGATGGAGTTCGACTATGACGGCAACGGCGAAGTCACCGCCATCCGGGTGCTGTGGCCCAATGGGGCCGTGAGCACCTACGGCTACCGCTACACCTTCTGGAGCGGGTACGACCGCTACTTCCTGAGCCAGCAAGCCGACCCGGCCGGGCGCACGACCAGCTATAGCTACACGCTGGTCAGCTCCCGCGTCCACCTGACCGCGGTTCAGGATCGCGACGGCATCAGCACCGCCTTCGCTTACGACGATGCGCAATGGCCCGACCAGGTGACGACCATCACCAACGCGACCTACAGTCTGGGAGTTCAACTCCGCTATGACGCCTATGGCCGGTTGACCAACCTGGTGGACACCGCCGGCCTCTCGACCCGTTTCAATTACGACGACTACAACTGGCTCACCAGCCTGGTCACGCCGTATGGGACCACCTCGTTTCAGCTTACCGGCACCAGCACGCAATTCAGCTACGATCCGGATTGGGCCTACAACCGCTCCTGCCTGATCACCGAGCCGGACGGCACCAGCAAGCACCTCTTCGTGTATCGCGATGGCAGCACTCCCGCGGCGGACCCGCTGGGGCTGCTGCTCGACACGTGGCCCAGCGACGACTGGCCGCGCAAGGCGCCCGCGTCCGGTGGCCTGCCGGAGGGCTGGGCCCCCACGCTGGATGGCAGCCGATGGATGCAGTATCGGAATAGTTTTTACTGGAACCCCCACCAGTACGCGAACCTCAACGCCACCTTCCGCGCCAGCAACGGCGACCTGAGCCTGCTGACCGCCGCCGACTTCGCGTTCGCGCGGCTGCGCCACTGGCTGCACCGTAACGATGCCTTCGGCTACATCGGCCAGGGGGTCTCCAGCACGCTCTCGATGGAGCGCGACCCCAGCCCGGACGGGACCACGGACGGCCAGACGACCTGGTACGATTACGAGAACAAGCCGTCGCCCGAATGGGAAGGCAGCTTCAGTCCCTGGCCCAGCTACATCGCCCGGGTGCTGCCCGACCCTGACACTAATTCCTGGGGAATCCATTTCACGCGGAACGCGCTGGGCCAGGTGACCGAGCAGGTGGAGTACTGGAAAGGCACGGACAACTTCGACCACTTCCGCACCAACCGCTTTGTCTATGCCACCAACGGCGTCGATCTCGTCGTTCAATACGGTCCGGGGGAGGAACGGGAAGCGGGCTTCGCCTACGACGCGAACCACCCTCACCTGCCGGTCGCCCTCACCAACGCGCTGGGCGAGATCACGCGCTTCTACTACGACACGGCTGGCAACCGGCATCGTCCGCTGGGCGCGACTTATCCCAGCGGTCTGGCCTCGACCAACTTCTACAGCGGGGCCTGGCTGCAAACGACGATCGACTTCCTCGGCACCACGCCGCTGCGCACCAACGGCTTCACCTGGCTCAACGGCTATGTGCGCACCCACACCGATCCGCGCGGCCTCACGCTCACCTTTACGCGCGACAGCCTGGGGCGGCTCACGCGCGCGGACTTTCCCGACAGCACCTCTCTCCAGTACGCCTACACCAACGGCGCCGGCGTGATGCTCCTGGACCGCACGGCCAGTCGCGATCGCCTGGGCAACTGGACTTACACCGCCTACACCCCGTTGCGCCAGGTCGAACGGGTGATCGATCCGCTCGGGCGCGTGACCCGCTACACGTACTGCGGCTGCGGCGGCCCGGAGAGTGTCACCCGCGCCTACGGCACGGCCCTGGCCGAAACCACCAGTTACGATTACGACCTGGCCGGGCGCCTGACCCTGCAGACCCAGCCCGACGGCACCAGCGTGACCAACTGGTTCGATCGCCCCGGGCGCCTGGTGATCGTGGGCGACGCCTTCGGCAGCACCACGAACTACTATGACAACCTTAGCCGCCTCTGGGTGGTGGAAAACGCCGCCGGCGTGGCCCTCGAAACGGGCTACGACGACCACGACCGCCTGCTGAGCCAGATCGACGCCAACGGCGTCACCCTCACCAACGCCTGGGACGCGCTCGGTCGGCTGACGAAACGGGTCACCCCGGCCAACGGCGGCACGGAGACCTGGGGCTACACCGCCGGTGTGAGCGGCCCGACCGCTTACACCAACCAGGTGGGTCACGTGACGCTTTACGCCTACGACGCCGCGGGTCGCAAGACCAACGAGGTGCAGGTGGGCGCGTTCACCAACCGCTTCACCTACCGGCCGGCCGGGGATCTGGCGACGCTGGCCGATGGCCCGGGCAACACCACCGCCTGGCAGTACGACGCCGAGGGCCGGGTGACCGAAAAATGGTATCAGGGCCAAGCGACGGCCGACCTGCTCTACGGGTACAACGCCAACGGCTGGCTCGCCTCGCGGTTCACCCGCACCGGCACGGGCGCCAGCACCAACGGGTACTCCACGACTTACGCCTACGACGCGGCGGGCAACCTCACCCACGTCACCTACCCCGCCGGCACGGCCAGCCTCACCAATGGGTTCGATGCGTTGAACCGCCTCACCAACCGGCTGGACGCGCTGGGGCAGAGCCGGTACACCTACACCGTGCTTGGGAACGGCCAGCGCACGTTTGCCGAAGACGGTCCGTGGAGCAGTGACGACGTGACCGTGACCAACCGCTACGGCCTGCGCGCGGGCCTGACGCTCGCCCAGCCCACCAGCCAGTTCGTGGTGACGAATGCCTGGGACGCCAGCCGGCGCTGGTCGGTCGTGGGCGGCCCGGCGGGCACCTTCACCTACACCT
>JAKCAB010000830.1 GCA_021839785.1 bacterium
GAGCTTCTCGGCGACCTGGCGCTGCTGGGAGTTCCGTTGGTCGGGCACGTCGTGGCCATGCTCCCCAGCCACGCGGCGAACGTGGCCCTCGGCCGGCAAATCGCGGCGCAGATCCAACGTCCGTTGCTGGCGGCGCAAACCTTCTCCCCGCCCCCGTTGAAGGCCACCGAGAAGCTCGCGGCGGGCGAATCGCCGGTCGTGGATGGCGCGACCCTCGACATCGAACTGGTCCAGCGCATGTTGCCGCACCGCTACCCGTTCCTCATGGTGGACCGCGTCACGCGCATCGCGGGCAGCCAGATGGCCGCGATGAAGAACGTGACCGCGAACGAGCCTTACTTCCAGGGCCACTTCCCCGGCCACCCGATCATGCCGGGGGTGCTGCAATTGGAGGCGATCGCCCAGGTCGCCGGCATCCTGATGATGCGCCAGGCCGAAAACGCCGGGAAGCTGGCGTACTTCATGTCGGCCGAGTCGGTGAAGTGGCGCAAGCCGGTACGCCCCGGCGACACGCTCATCATCGAGGTCGAACTGACCAAGACGCGCAGCAAGATCGGCCGGGCCAAAGGCACCTGCCTCGTGGACGGCGAGGTCGTCAGTGAAGCCGAGGTCACCTTCATGTTGGTGGACCGCTGAGCGCCGGCCAACCCGTCCGCACCGTCTATGCCCGTGAACGTCAGCCCCCCTTCCGAGCCGCCCTTGAAACGCCGCGTCCGCATCAAGCTGCCGCCGGTCTTGTTCGACCGCACGCAGAAGTTGGTCGGCCGGCTCGAAGCCGAGCTGGGCTGCCGGTTTCTGACCTACTGGAATTCCAACAACGGCTCGGTTTGCCAGAACGACGTGCTGGGCATCTACGGCGTGCTGCGCCGGCTGGGGCCGCAGGAGCAGATCGCGCTGTTCATCAAGTCCGACGGCGGCTCCGGGCAGGCCTCGTTGATGTTGGTGAACCTGCTCCGCCAGTTCGCCCAACGCCTGGTCGCGGTCGTGCCTTTGGAGTGCCAATCCGCCGCCACCATGCTGGCCTTGGGCGCGGACGAGATTCAGATGGGGCCGCTGGCGCACCTCTCCGCCGTGGACACTTCGCTGGCGCACCAACTCTCCCCACTGGACCGCGACAACGACCGCGTCAGCGTCAGCCAGGACGAGTTGATGCGCGTCATCCGGCTCTGGCAAAAGGAGGTTCGCAGCGACGTCGTGAACCCCTACCAGGCGATCTTTCCGTACATCCACCCGCTGGTGATCGGCGCGGTGCACCGGGTCAGTTCACTCTCGGTGAAGCTCTGCATGGAGATCCTTTCCTACCACCTGAAGGACCCGCGCAAGGCGGCCGCCATCAGCGAATCGCTCAACTCGAAGTATCCGTCGCACAGCTACCCCATCACGCTGCGCGAGGCCCGGCGCATCGGGTTGAATGCCCGGCCGCTGGAGGGGCGGATCAACGAATTGCTGCTGGAGCTCAACGAAGTCTATTCCGAGATGGGCCAGCGGGCGGTCACCGACTACGACACCTTCAACAACCACGACAGCCAGATCTACAACATCATCGAGGGCCGCGACATCACGATCTTCTACCAGTCCGACCGCGACTGGCATTATCGCAAGGAGGAGCGGCGCTGGGTGACCCTCAACGACCACAGCACCTGGCGCAAGGTCGAGCGCCTCGGCAAGCGCACGCGCACCTCGGTCTTCCACATCAGTTGAGCCGGCCGCTTTCCCGCATGATTCATCCCACCGCCATCGTCGAACCCGGCGCGCAACTGGGCGCGGATTGCGAGATCGGCCCGTACTGCGTCCTCGGTCCGCACGTCGTTTTGGGCGACCGCTGCAAGCTGCACGCGCACGTCGTCATCGGCGGCCACACTACCCTGGGCGAGGGCAACGAAATCTTTCCGTTCGCGAGTCTCGGCCAGCAAACGCAGGACTTGAAATGGAAGGGCGGCGTGACGCGGACGCAGATCGGCGACTTCAACACCTTCCGCGAATCGGTGACCGTGAACAGCGCCACCGGCGACGGCGAAGTCACCGTCGTCGGTTCGCATAATCACATCCTGGCCTACTCGCACATCGCGCACAATGTGGTGCTCGGGAACCACATCATCATGTCGAACGTCGCCACGCTCGCCGGCCACGTGACCGTGGAAGACTACGCCGTGGTCGGCGGCCTCGCGGCGGTGCACCAATTCTGCCGGATCGGGCGAATGGCGATCATCGGCGGCTGCTCGAAGGTGGTGCAGGACGTGCCACCGTTCATGCTCGCCGATGGCAACCCGGCCGTGACGCGCACGTTGAACAAGGTCGGCCTGGAACGGCAGGGCGTCCCGGCCGAGGCGCAGGCGGCGCTCAAACAGGCGCATCGGTTGTTGTTCCGCGAAGGCTTGACCATCACGAACGCGCTCGCCCGGATCGAGAAGGACCTGCCGCCGCTGCCCGAAATCCAGCACCTGGTCGCCTTCGTCCGTGCGAGCGAGCGCGGCATTTGCCGATAGCGTTCCCGTTCCCCGGAACGCCTTACTCGCGACCTCCCGGCACTGCCCCAGCTTTCATGACCGACCGCGCGCTCCGCCTCAAAGCCACGTCCATGCTGGTGCTCTCGACCGCGTTCTGGTCGCTGAGTTTTCCCACCATGAAAACGATGTCGCTCGCCCAGCAGGCACTCCTGCCCGGCGTCAACTCGTGGTTCAC
Source organism: bacterium (assembly GCA_021839785.1). The sequence continues at coordinate 2,683 of JAKCAB010000830.1, forward strand.
GTCCTCGCTGTGCGTGCTGTACCGGTTCGGCGTGGCCGCCGCGGTGATGGCCATTTGGACCGTGCCCCGTCTGCGCGGCCTGACGCGGCGGGAATGCTGGCAGGGCGTCGGTTTGGGGCTTTTCGGCAGCGCCGGCCTGTTGTTTCAAATGGACGGGCTGGCCTACACCTCCGCCTCCACGTCGGCGTTCTTGACGCAATGCTATTGCCTGATCATCCCACTGGGACTCGCCGCGTGGGAGCGCCGCCGGCCGTCGGCCGTGGTGATCGTGTGCTGCGTCCTGGTCATGACCGGCGTGGCGATCCTGTCGGATTTCGACTGGCAGGAATTCCAGTTGGGCCGCGGCGAAATCGAGACGCTCATCAGCTCCGTGCTGTTCACCGGGCAAATCCTCTGGCTCCAGCGCCCGGGATACGCGGGCAACGACGTCAGCCGCTTCACGCTGGTGATGTTCGTCGTGATGGCCCTGGGCGCGCTGCCGGTGGCGATGGGAACCACGCACGCGTCCGCGGACTGGCTCCGCGCGTACAGCACGCTGCCGCTGGTCAGTTTCATGGCCGTGCTGGTCGGCGTTTGCACCTTCGGCGGCTACCTGTTGATGAACCGCTGGCAACCGCATGTCAGCGCCACGCAGGCGGGCCTGGTCTATTGCTCGGAGCCGGTTTTCGTAAGCCTGCTCGTGCTCTTCCTGCCCGCGTGGCTGGCGCGGTTCGCCGGCGTGGACTACGCGAACGAACGCGTCACCTGGCAACTCCTCGCGGGCGGCGGCCTGATCACCCTCGCCAACATCGTCCTGGCGGTCGTCCCGCCGCCGCACGGCC
>JAKCAB010000066.1 GCA_021839785.1 bacterium
GTCCGCTGGACGATCTCGGTCAGCGGTACCGCGGGCCGGAATCCGATGAACCGGAAGATCTTTTCGATCGAAGGCCGCCGCCGCCGCATGTCCTCGAAGCCGGGAGCGTAGGCCTCATCGTAAGGCACGAACTCCAGCGGCGAGGCACCTCCCAGCGTTTCCAAAACCAGCTCGGCCAGGCGCCGGATGCTCACTTCCTCGACGCCCCCCACGTTGAAAACTTCGCCTCGCGCCGCCGGACACGCTTGGAGTCGCAGCAGCGCTTCGACCGTGTCCCCCACAAAACAAAAGCAGCGGGTCTGGCGCCCGTCGCCAAACACGCGCAACGCCTGCCCCGCGCGAACCGCGGCGATGAATCGCGGCAAGACCATTCCGTAACGCCCCGTCTGGCGCGGGCCGACGGTGTTGAAAATACGGGCGATCGTGACCGCCACGCCGCGTTCGCGCGCGTAGGCGAGACCGAGGAACTCGTCCATCAGCTTCGAGCACGCGTAGCTCCACCGGCCCAGTTTGGGCGGTCCGATCAACAGGTCGTCGTCCTCGGTAAACTCTTCCTTCTGGCTCTTGCCGTACACCTCCGAGGTGGAAGTCAACAGGACCGGCACGCTGCGCCGGCCGGCGGCCTCGAGGATGGCCTCGGTTTCGCTCAAGTTGGTCTTGATCGTTCGGATGGGCGAGCGAACCACGAGTTCCACGCCCACGGCGGCGGCCAGGTGGAAAACCGCGTCGGCGCCATCGACCAACCCGTTCAGGTTGGGGCAGGTGGAGACCATCGACGCGATGACCCGCAGCCTGGGGTGGTTTTGCACGGCGCGAAGATTGTCGGCACTGCCGGTCGAGAAATCGTCGATGATCGTGACGGAATGACCGGCTGCGAGCAGGCGTTCGGTGAGGTGCGAGCCGATGAATCCCGCGCCGCCGGTGACCAAAATGCTTTGTTCTGCGTTCATTAGCGCCGGCGATTGGGAGCCAAGATCGCCCCGGCGGGCTTAGGATCGAAGGACAGGCAGTGCATTCGAGGATGGTGGATGCTCGGCAAAACTTGGCGTGGCGACGCGTCGGTGGATTCGCTCAAGCCAGCCACAAATCGATCGGGCGCGTCACCTTCGGGGCGAAAGGCAGGTCCACCTTCCGGCCGGTGCCCGCCGAAGCATAGGCGGCGTAAATGATTTCAAGCACGGCCCGCCCGTCCTCGCCGCTGACCACCGGTGATCGATCGTGGCGGACGCAATCGATGAAGTGCTTCAGTTCCTGCGGGTAGCCTTGGTTGAACGCTTCTTCGAACATCGTGAACGTCCAGCCTTGTGTGCTCCCGGCCTTTTCCATCGCGTAGTCGTAGCCTTTTTCGCTGTAAGTCAACGCCGAGTTGCCCTGAAAAAGATCGGCGAAGCAAACGCCGCCGGTGCCATACACCTCGGCGCGGTCTTGCATCCCGCCGGGCTTGGCCCAGGAGTTTTCCGCGATCCCGACGCAGCCTCCCTCGAACTCCACCAGCACCGTTGAGTTCTCCTCGCCGCGGGTGCGCTTCCCGTGGAGAAGGCCGGTTTGCAGGTGCGCCGACACGCGCAACGCCTTCGGCCGGCCCCCCAGCATCCAGCGAAACCACGCCAGGCCGTGGCATCCCATGTCCATGATGACGCCCCCGCCCGCTTGGTCGATGTCGTAAAACCAGTCGCTGTGCGGGCCGCTGTGTTTCTCGGCCTGTTTTAGCAGGTACAGCCGTCCGAAAGCGCCCGCATTCGCCAGCGCCCGCACCCGCTCGTACTTCGGCGCAAAACACAGTTCCTCGGCGTACATCAACTTCCGCCCCGCCGCCCGCATGGCCGCGATCATTGCATCGGCTTCTTCGAGCGTCAGGCACAGCGGCTTTTCCACGATCGCGTGTTTGCCGGCCTTGGCCGCTGCCATCACCGCCCGGTGGTGCAGGAAATTCGGAAGGCACACGTCCACCACGTCGCAGCCCGACTCCGTAATGGCCGCCTCCAGGTCGCTGAAACTGCGCGGGATTCGGTGCTTTCGCGCGAACGTGGCCGCCTTTTCGGCGTTGCGTGTGAAAACGGCGACCACCTCGGCCTCCGGCACGCAGCGGTGGTAGGACTCCAGGTGAATGTCCGCGATGAACCCGGCACCGAGAATGGCAACTTTCGTTTTGTCCATAGGCTCGCCGCGGCATTAAGCCACAGCGGCCAACCGCAGGGCAAAACCATTCCCGCGCCGGGCGGTTCACGAACGGTGGCCGAGCAGCCGCGCCGGCAACAGGAACAGCGCGCGGACGAACGCCAGCATTCCCTCCAGGACGGCGCCCGCCACGCGGAACGGCAAGAGCAAGAGCCAGACAATCGGGAAGCACACCAGCGCGAGGATTGCCAGCGGCCAGCACAGCACCAACAACAGGCACCACAGCAGGAAGAGTCCAAACGTTCTCATGGTTCACTCCCGGTCAAGGCAACGGCGCGATGGGCCGCGGCCGCAGTCCCTGCCCGCAACGCACCCAGGCGGCGAGCAACTCGGCTTGATGGCGGCGCGCCCATTCCAGCACGAGCGCGCGCACGCGCGGCGGCGCATCCCCCTGAATGACCGTCAGCGGCGTGATCGAGACCATCAACTCGTGTTCGCCGTGGATGGCGTGGAAATGCGCGCCCAAAAGTGGCGCAAAGAGCATCCGCACCACCACTCCGTAAAATCTGGCAAGCACCGGCATAATCGATCCTCAAATGATTCGGCACCCTCGACCACGGCCGTCCGCGACGACTGTGAGTGGCGCCGCTGGAGATTGGTACACGCCCGCGCGGTCTTTGGTTTCAGGAATCCGCCCTTCGCCGCGGCCCACGGCACCAGCCTTGCGTCGTTCGCCTGTTTGCGTATGCTGGCGGCGCAATGGAACTGGTGGTGCTGCTGCTCGTCGCCGGTCTGGCGCTGATCCTCTTGGAGACCATCCTTCCGGGGATGATCGCCGGGGTTATCGGCACCGGGTGCCTGGTAGCGGGGGTGGTCGTCAGTTACGTGGACTTCGGCCCGCGCGTCGGCAACCTGGTTCTGTTGGGCGTGCTGGCGGCCCTGCTCGTGGCCGGTTTGCTCTGGATTCGCTTTTTCCCGCGCAGCCGGCTGGGCCAGGCGTTCGTCACACGCCGGGCCGTGGGTGACTTGGGCGTCGATCGGCCGGAATTGCTCAACCGCACCGGCACCGCCCTGACGAATCTCCGCCCCGCCGGCACCGCGCTCATCGGCGACAAACGCGTGGACGTCGTCACCGAAGGCGGCCTGATCCCGCGTGGCGCCACCATCAAAGTCGTCGCCGTCGAAGGCTTCCGTGTGGTTGTGCGTGCCGCCCCGAATTGAACTTAACTTCGCCTGTCCCAACTCAACCCAACCCTGACACCACCATGAACTCAAACGCCCTCGCCGCCATCCCGTTTCAGTGGATTCTGCTCGGAGCCTTGCTGCTGGTCGGCCTGGTCTTCCTGATCCTGCTGTTCAACTTCTTCACCATCTTCATCCGC
>JAKCAB010000135.1 GCA_021839785.1 bacterium
CTCGAATCTGCCATCCATCGAGCCAGCCCCGCCGTTAACGGGCAAAAACATCGCTATTCGGCCAAACGGATGGCGAAACCGATTAATTTCTTCTGTTTTGCCCCCGAGGCGAAACAAGTCAGCCTCGTCGGCGATTTCAACGACTGGCAGCCGGGCGCGCACGCCATGCGCCGCCAACCGGACGGCTCCTGGACCCTCCAGGTCGCGCTCCACCACGGCCACCATCAATACCGGTTCCTCGTCGATGGCCAGCCAGTGCTCGACCCCCGGGCAACCGGCGTTGCCCGCAACGCCCAAAACGAGCGCGTCTCGCTCTTGGCAGTGAGCTGAACCGCCTGCCGGGCGCGGCATGAGGCCCGGACTTGGCGCGGGTCGCGCCGCGGGCCCGGAGGTTGGTTTCGACTGCTCGGGCGGTTGCTGGCGCAACCCATGAAGCGAATGGCCACGCGCTAGTCGCGCGCGGTCCAATCCCGCCGGGCGAACGCGCGCTCAACACCAGGTGACGTCCGGTTGGTAATTCCCCGTTTCTTGATGCCAGCCGGAAAATTTTTTGACGACCCGCCCAGGTTGGAACAGCTTGGCGCCCGATGAATCACGGCATGAAGACTTCATTCACTGTGCTGAGCGTAATCGCAGGATTGACCACGACGCTGGTTTCGCAGGCGTCCGACGCCAAAAAACCGGATTTGACCAAGCTGCCCGCGGCGGCGGCCAAGAAGGACGTCACGTACGCCAAAGACATCAAGCCCATCTTCGAAAAAACCTGCTTCAAGTGCCACGGCCCGGAGAAGCAGAAAGGCAGCATGCGCCTGGATAGCCTCGAAGCCGCGCTCAAAGGCGGGGAAGACGGCAAGATGATCGAGCCGGGCAAGTTCGACAAAAGCCCGCTGCTCTGGAGCGTCGCGCGGCTCGATCCCGATTCCGCCATGCCGCCGGAAGGCAAGGCCGACCCGCTCACCAAGGAGCAAGTCAGCCTGATTCGCGCCTGGATCGAACAAGGCGCCAAGTAGGTCGCAACTCCATCCTCTCCGGCCAACGCCAAGCGCGTCTGGCCAATTGTGCTCCGCAGCCGACGGCAGCTTCGCCGCCGAAGCGTTCGCTTTGCTGCCAGCAAGAGCGGACAGGCGGACGCGATTGGGACTGCTCTGCTTGTCAAGGGGCCACGCGCGCTCGATAAAACCGAGCCGGCGCTGCGCTCGCCTCCGCGTCCGTGGCCTGCAACTGGCCGCCAACCGCCCGACCGGACAACAACAGCTTCCAAGTGATGAAATCGGCCGTTGACTCGATCACGTAAGTCCGACCGGTCTCGCCGGTGAGGACCACCACCCAGGCGCCCGGCTGGTCTTGAGCGCGGCGGATCGCCAGCGTCGGCGGCGCCGCGGGCCGGGCCAGGTCGCCAAAACTGACACCGCCAGCCTGGCCCGCAACCAGGCTGACTTGCGCTTCGTTTGGCGTGGAGCTGCTGAAGCCCTCCGGATCGGCCTCAGTCACCGTGTACTCTCCAGGCACCAGCCCGGAAAACACGAACGTCCCATCACCAGACGTGGTGGTAGTGACCGGCAGGCCCCCGGATTCCGAAAGCGTGATCGCGACGCCGCCAATGCCCAACTCGACCGGGTCGGCGATGCCGTTGCCATTTTCGTCGTGATAAACCCGGCCCGAAATGGCGCCCACGCGCTGGTTCGCGAAACTCGCCGTGGCCGCGCCCCTCGGCTTGATGGTGACGGTGAACACCGCGGATGCGCTGTAGAACCCGGCCGGTGTCGTCTGGCGGACTTCGTAGGTCTGCGGCGCCAGGCCGGCAAACACGAAAGCCCCGTTGCCGGCGGTGAGCGTCGTTTGAAGCGGAGTTGTCTCGCCGACGGCGAACAACTGGACCGGCACGCCACCGATGCCGGGTTCGGTGGAATCGAAGGCGCCGTTGCCATCCAGGTCCTCGAACACCGCCCCGGTCAGGCTGCCGATCACGAGGTTGGCGAACGCCGCACTGCCCGCGCCGCCTTCCTCGAGCGCGATCGACTGTTCCGTGCCCGCCGCACGCTTGCGCGGGCCGGCGAGGGACGGCGAAGTGCTCGTCGCCACGGTATAGCCAGTCGGCACCACCTGGCGGACGAGGTAATTGCCGGGCAGCAAGTCCACGAAGGCGAAGCTGCCCGAAGCGGAGGTGACCGTGGTCGCCAGCACGTCTTCGGTCCCCTGCTTGACCAATTCCACCTGCACGTCCGCGATGCCGGGTTCGCCGGCGTCCTGCCGGCCATTGCCGTTCTGGTCCTCGAAGACGCTGCCGACGATCGTCTGCAGCGGTTGGTCGGCGAAGTTCACCGTCGCGGCGCCGCCGGCCGCCAGGCTGACGACGCGTTCGCCCGGCGAACTGCTGGTAAAACCCGCGGGGTCCGTTTCGGCGACGGTGTAAACGCCGGCCGTGAGGCCGGTGAAAGAATACGAACCGTCACCGGTCGTCTGGATCGAGAGGTTCCGCCCCGCGCCGCTGAGGGTCACCGTGACGGCCGCGATGCCCGGCTCACCCGTTTCAAAGCGTCCATTGCCGTTCAAATCGTCGAACACGCGGCCGGCGATCGTGCCGACTCGTTGATCGCCGAAATTGGCGGAGGCCGAACCGCCGGCGGCCAGCACCACCTGTCGGTTGTTTGTCGTCGAACTGGTGAAACCGGGCGGGTCGGTTTCGATCACCGTGTAGGCGCCTGCCGCCACGGCATCGAACGCGTAACTGCCATTGCCGGCCGTTTGCGCAAGCCACACCGCGCTCGCGCCGATGAGTTGGATTTCGACCCCGCCCAGCCCCGGCTCGCCCGAATCCAGGGCGCCGTTGCCGTTGAGGTCATCGAAGACGGTCCCGGCGATGCGGCCGACCGCCTGGTCGCCAAAATTCGCCACCGCGGCGCTCTGCGTCCCGACGTTGACCTGGCGCAGGTTCGGCGTCGTGCTCACGAAGCCCGCCGGGTCCGCTTCGGTCACGGTGTAAAGACCCACCGCCGTCGGATCGAAACGGTAACGGCCATCCGCGTCCGTGCGGGTCGTCGCGTCCGACGCGCCGCCGCTCAAAGTAATCAACACGCCGCCAAGCCCCGACTCGGACAGATCGCGCTGGCCGTTGCCGTTGACGTCGTCGAACACGAGGCCGGAGATGCCGCCGAGTCGCTGGTCGCCAAAGCTGGCGGTGGCCGCCGCCGTCTCATCGATCACGACGGTGCGGCGGTTCGGCGTGCTGCTCACGTAGCCGGCGGGATCGGTTTCCTCGACCTCGTAAGTGCCGGGTTCCAATTGCGTGAACGCGTACTGACCGGCGTCATCCGTTTCCGTGGACCGCGCGCCCCCCGGACCGTCCAGCCGTACCGTCACGCGCGCCAGGCCCGCCTCGCTGCTGCCCTGGTTGCCGTCACCGTTCAAATCTTCAAACACGGTGCCGCTCACCACGCCGGCCAATCGGTCGCCAAAACTGGCCGTCGCGCCGCCGTCCCCGAG
>JAKCAB010000594.1 GCA_021839785.1 bacterium
TGGCGTTAAGGCCGGGGCCGGCGGGCGTGTTGAAGACGAGCCTCGCCGGGTCCGCCTTGCCGCCGATGCCGAGCGGGTGGACTTGCAGCGAAGCTTTGCCGTCGGCGATGGACGGGCAGATTTCCAGCATGTGCGCGCCGAGGACTTTCCTGCCGGTCGGATCCAGATGGTAGGTGTAGTCCTCCATGAACGACGTGCCGCCGGGCAGGTCGGTGGCCATGACTTTCATGGCGCGCACCAGCGCGGCGGTCTTCCAATCGCCTTCCGCGCCGAAGCCGTAATCGTCGGCCATCAGGCGCTGGGCGGAGATGCCGGGGAGCTGCACCAAGCCGTGCAAATCCTCGAACGTGGTCGTGAAGCCCTTGAAGCCGCCGCTTTTCAAAAACGCGCGCAGGCCGACTTCGATGCGCGCGGCCTCGCGGACGGACTGGTAGCGGGCGCCGCCTTTGCGCAAATCGGGCGCGACTTCGTAGCTGGACTCGTAAAGCTGGCAGAGCTGGTCGATTTCCTGGTCGGCAACTGCGTTCACCACTTTCACGAGGTCGCCGACGCCGTAGCCGTTGACCGAGTAACCGAACTTCAGTTGCGCGGCCACCTTGTCGCCTTCGGTCACCGCCACCTCGCGCATATTGTCGCCAAAGCGGGCGAACTTCGCGCCTTGCCAGTCAGCCCACGCGGCGGCGGCCCGTGCCCAGGCGCCAATCCGCTCTTGGACGGACGCGTCCCGCCAAAAGCCGACGACGACTTTCCGGTTCAGGCGCATCCGGCTCATGATGAACCCGTGCTCGCGGTCGCCGTGGGCGGCCTGATTGAGGTTCATGAAGTCCATGTCGATCATGGCCCACGGGATGTCGCGGTTGTGCTGCGTGTGCAGGTGGAGGATCGGTTTGCGGAGCAGCTTGAGGCCGTTGATCCACATCTTCGACGGCGAGAAGGTGTGGCACCAGGTGATCAGGCCGATGCAAGCGGGCGCGTGGTTCGCTTCCTGGCACAGCGCGGTGACTGCGTCGGGCGTGGTGAGGACCGGTTTGAAGACGACCTTGACGGGGATGGCCGGCGCGGCGTCCAGCGCCTGTGCGATTTCCTGCGAGTGAGCGGCCACCTGCTTCAGCGTTTCCAGACCGTAAAGGTGCTGGCTGCCGGTGACAAACCAGACTTCGAGTTGCTTCAAGTTCATCATGGTGTTCCGAGTTTCGAGAGCTGTGCGCTGCGATGCGAAATTCGAGGGGGCGGTCGCCGCTGGCCGGAGGAGGTCCGGTCCGGGAACGCCCGGCAAAGGTTGTCTTTCCGGGCTGAACCGGCCGGGTTGGCGTGGGCGAATCGAATCATTCGAACGGGGACGGCGTCAACGGACGCCAGCCCGCGCGCGGATGCTACGTCAGGCCGCGGCCAGAGCGCAATGGCCAGTGCGCGGAGCACTGGCGTCGCAGCGGATGCGGCTTGCCGGGGCCGAAGTCCATCGCCAGGCTCGCTGGCAATGAAATGCGGACGTTTGCCGGGCCATCCGAATCCGCGGAAATACCGGGCATGACCGCGGCCTGGGTCGTCGGCAGGCGCAGCCGTGAAATCGGACTCCGAAAATCATGTCCAAGTCGAATTGCCAGCCCTACATTTTTTGCACCCGCTGCGGAAACGACGAGCTCACCGCCGAATCGCCGCGGCGCTTCCGCTGCGCCCGGTGCGGGTTCCGCCATTTCATCAACCCGATCGGCGCGGTGGTCGCGATCCTCACGGATCGGGCTGGGGACGTATTACTGTTGCGACGCGCGCACGATCCCGGCAAAGGCCGGCTGGGGTTGCCGGGCGGTTTTGTGGAGCCGGGCGAGACCGGCGAGCAGGCTTTGCGACGCGAGATCCGCGAGGAAATCGGGATCGAGGTGTCGCGATTCGAATACCTGACCTCGCTGCCGAACGACTACGAGTACCAGGGCCTCGTGACCCCGGTATTGGACTTGGTCTTTACGGCGCAGGTCGGCACTTTCGCCGAAGCACGCGCGGTCTCGGAAGTCGAGGAACTGGTGATTGTGCCGCCGGAGCGGATCGACTACGCGCAGCTCGCGTTTCGCTCGAACGCGGAGGCCTTGCGGCGGTTCGCCGGTGGCCACGCCCGCGGTGCTTCGTGACTTGAGCGATGCGTTTCTCCGCGTGCTCCGAACCACAAATCAGCCCGGCCACAGGAAACGGACGTGACTTGCCGCGAGATCGACGGTAGTCAGAACTCCGTTTATGCAAGTCTCCCTTCGTCGCCGTTGTCGCCGGGCCGCCCGACCGCTCCCAGCTTGTGCTGTCCTGGCGCTGCTGCTTGCGCCGCCGATCCAGGTCTTCGCCGCCGAAGGGGCAGCGCCGGACTGGGAGAATCCCCAGCTCACCGGCGTCAACAACGAGCCGCCGCACGCCACGATGGTGGTTTGTCCGGACGCGAACACAGCTCGGAAGATCGGGATCACCGACAACGCCGAGCGGGTCAAATCGCCGTTTTACCGCTCGTTGAACGGCGACTGGAAATACCATTACAGCAAAAACCAGACGGAGCGCGTGCCGGATTTCTGGAAGCCGGACTTCGATGACGCCGCGTGGACGACCATCCCCGTGCCGGCCAATGTCGAAATTCACGGCTTCGGCATCCCGATTTACGTGAATATCGCCTATCCGTGGCGCCGACCGTGGAAGCCGCCGTTCGTCCCCGGCGATGATCCGAACAACACGGTCAATTCGTACCGCCGCACCTTCGAGGTGCCCAAGGCTTGGGAGGGCCGGCGCGTCTTCCTCACATTCGACGGCGTCAACTCCTTCTTTTACCTCTGGATCAACGGCGAGAAAGTGGGCCTGGGCAAGGACAGCCGCACGCCGGTGGAATTCGACGTCACGAAGTACGTGAAGCCCGGCCAGAATCTGCTCGCCGTCGAGAATTTCCGCTGGTGCGACGGCTCGTACTTGGAGGACCAGGACATGTGGCGGCTGAGCGGCATTTTCCGCGACGTGTACCTGTGGAGCGCGCCCGCGGTGCACATCCGGGACTTCGAAGTGAAGGCGGATCTCGATTCGCAATACCGGGATGGCGAATTCGGGGTGAAGGTCACCGTGCGAAACGAAGGGGAGCAAGCCGCCGATGTGCTCGTGGAAGGCAAGTTGCTGGACCCCGACGGCAAGACTGTCACTGGCCTGCGGATGACTCTGTCGGTGCCCCCGCGAGGTCAGGAATTCTCCGCCAGGATTGCGTCGTCCGTGCCGGCCCCGCTCAAGTGGACCGCGGAGACGCCGAACCTCTACAAGCTTTTGCTCACTCTCAAAGACACGGCCGGCAAGACCTTGGAGGTCATCCCGGCGAACGTCGGCTTCCGCAAGGTCGAGATCAAAAACGGCGACCTGCTGGTGAACGGTCAACGCATCCTCATCAAAGGCACCGACCGCCACGAATTCGATCCGGACCGCGGCCAAGCCATCACGCCCGAGGTGATGGAAAAGGACATCCGGTTGATG
>JAKCAB010000414.1 GCA_021839785.1 bacterium
AACGATCTCGTCCCGCAGCCACAGCCGCAGATCGAGCGCGACCTGGTCGTTGCGCGAGCGCCCGGTGTGGAGTTTGGCGCCGGCGGGAACCCGGCGTGTCAGCTCGGCCTCGAGGTTCATGTGCACGTCCTCGAGTTCGGGTCGCCAGGTGAACTTGCCCGCGGCGATGTCGCCCCCCAGCGCTTCCAGCCCGGTGACGATGGCCCGGTGCTCCTCGTCGGTGAGCAGGCCGATCTTGCGCAGCATCGTGGCGTGCACCATCGAGCCGAGGATGTCGTGTTTCCACAGCCGCCAGTCGAAGCTGACCGACTCGGTGAAGGCGGCGACTTCCGCGGCCGGACCGCTGGCAAAGCGGCCGGAGCGGGCGAGAACAGAGGTCTTTTTCTTCATCAACAGGAAGGCTCAGTCTGCGAACCGCCCTGGAAAAAGTCACGCGGGAACCGGCGGTGGGTGTCCTGATTAGTTGGCGGCGGTGCTGCCGCACCGCCCTGCGCCGCCGCTGCGGCGCAGCCACCCACTTAAGATCAGGAGACTACTCTGATGGCCATCGATTCGTTGGCCGTCGCTCGCGGCGGTGCGTGCGCCGTTGGCAGACGCCGCGCGGTGCCGTAACTTGGGTGCCGCGCAGTTTGTGCAACCGGAACCGCCAATTACCGACGCCGCCTGGGTCGTGATCCCCGCCCGTTCCCGCCGCCAGGCGATGGACTGGAGCCTCGCCCTGGCCAGCCAGGGCATCGAGGTCGTGATCGATCGTCGGCCGGCGGACCTCGGCTGGGTGTTGCTGGTGGAGGCGCGGCAGCAGTCGGCCGCCGCGGCGACGATCCGGCAGTACCGCCTTGAAAACCGCGGCTGGGCGCTGCGCCAGGAATTGCGCGACTGGGGGTTCTCCTTTCATTGGGGCGTGCTGATCTGGTGCTGGGTACTGATCCTGTTTCACTGGTTCGCTGACGGTTTCGATGGCCGGCTCGAACTCGCCGGCGCGATGGGTCATGTGGTGCAGACCGGCGGCGAATGGTGGCGGCTGGTCACGGCCACGATGTTGCACGCGGACGTGGGCCACCTGGCGGCGAACACCTCCACCGGCATCGTGGTGCTGGGCCTGGCGATGGGCCGTTACGGCTGGGGCTGGGCGCTGTTGGCGAGTCTGCTGGCCGGCGCGGTGGGCAACGCCGCCGGCCTGGTGTTTCACCCGGCGGCGTACATCGGTTTGGGCGCGTCGGGCGTGGTCATGGGCGGGCTGGGGTTGCTCGCCGTGCAATCGCTCGCGCTGTGGCGCGATCCGCTGGCCGCGCGCCGGCCGATCATGGCTGGATTGCTCGCCGGCGGGATGCTGTTCGTCCTGCTGGGGTTGAGCGAACGCAGCGATGTCGTGGCGCACACCGGCGGGTTTGTGAGCGGTCTCGTCTTCGGCGTGTTGCTGAACTTCCTGCCGGCCCGGCTGGGCCCGGCCTCGATCTGGGACCGGCTGGCGGGAACGGCGGCAATTTCGCTCAGCATCGTCGCCTGGATCCTGGCACTGTCGCGATGAACTTGGAAGCGGCAACCGAGTCGGCGAAACCTGCGAAGCACGCGGATCTTGCGGGTGTGCGGACCCGCACCGCCGCGCCGGCGAATCGGCTTCGGTGGCTCGCCCGCCTTCGCCGCTTCGCCGGCCAGGCTTTGGCGTTTTGGGTCATCGCCGCCGCAGGTGCCGCCGATTTTCGCGGTTGCCAGTTCCTAAGTTGCGACCGCTTCGAGGATTGGGAGAAGGCTCCCGGCCCGGAAACAAACCAATGGCACCTCACCTCACCGCCCTTCCGGGCCGGCCTGGATTGGGACGAACTGGTTCTTTCTTGGAACGCGGGCACCCCGCCCGGCACCGGCCTGAAATTCGAGGTCCGCGTATTTGAGCCGGCGCCGGCGACGCGCTTTTACACGCTGGGTCGGTGGGCCACCGATGCTGAACGACAGCCGCGCGAAAGCGTCCGCGATCAGAAAGACGATCGCGGCGAGGTCCAAACGGACACGCTGGTGCTAACCCAACCGGCGTGCGCCGCGCAGGTCCGCGTCACCTTTACCGGCGCCAAGGACGTGGTTCGGCCCGCGCTGCGGTTTATCGGTCTGAGCGTGGTGGACAGCCGCGTTCACCCCAAACCCTTGGCGCCGAATCGGGCCGCCTGGGGTCGCGATCTGCCGGTGCCGGAGCGCACACAGGTCGTTTATCTGGAAGGCGTCACGGCTTGGTGCAGTCCCACCAGCTTGTCGATGCTGCTGGCGTTCTGGTCGGAGAAGTTGGGCCGGAGCGACTTGATGCTGGACGTGCCGGCGGTGGCGGCGGCGGTCAACGATCCACAATGGCCCGGCACGGGCAATTGGGCCTTCAACGTCGCCTTCGCCGGCAGCTTGCCGGGCCTGCGCGCGTTCGTCACCCGGTTAAGCGACGTGTCCGAGCTCGAGGACTGGATTGCGGCCGGTGTGCCGGTGGCGATTTCGCTTTCCTACAATCTTTTGCGCGGCCAGCCACGCGCGGCGGCGGACGGTCATTTGGTGGTCTTGCGCGGGTTCACCCCGGCGGGTGACCCGATCGTGAACGACCCCGGAACCGGGCACGAAATCCGGCGCGTCTTTCCGCGCGCGGACTGGGTGCGAGCCTGGGCGGTCTCTCACAACACGGTCTATCTGGTCCGTCCGCTGGCTGTTTCCGCCCCGCCGGCTCGCTGGAGCCATTGGTAAGCCGGCGCGGGCGGGATCCCACTGGGTTTGGCTGCCAAGCCGGGGCAGGTTCCCGCCGGGCTTTGGTGGAGGCGGTTCTCCTGGATCGGGCGTAGATTCTTGCTCTGACCGGGCGCGTTGGCGGGCCGGCGTGCAGCCGGCCGGGGACGCTTGCTCAACCGCCCTTTACTTGCGCGCAGACGCGGAAACCCGGCTTCCCGACCGGCACTGACCGCCCGGCGAGGCGCCAAAACGCGGGTGTTTTTCTTGAGATGCGCTTGCGCTGCGTTCGCGGATCGACCGTCCCGCGGTTGCCCGCGTCGGCGTGAACGCAGTCACAACAAAGTGCCAAAACCGCCACTTTTCCGTTGCGCCGCCCGATTCGGCGGCAGTACGTTCTTGCCATTCACATGTTCGCGAGTTGTGTCAGCCTTGCCGATAAGGCTTTTGTTGCGGGGCGTAATCCGTTGCGCACCCGTTGGGGCACAGGCTATCGCCAGCGGGGCAGAAGTGCTCGCGAAGCAGCCAAACAAACAAATAAAACCTATGAGCAATAAGTTCGTCGATCGAGTTGCCTCGGGGGTATGCGCCATCGGGCTGGGGGCCATCCTCGTCCACGCCGCCGCCCCCACCAGTCCGCAAGGCGTCATCACCGCCAAAGCATTCCTGGACATCGGGGGTGGCACCGCGGTCACCGACCTCACCGGCAACGCGAAATTCCCGGACAGTCCGGACATCGTCCAGTATCTGCCATACTTCGAACTGTGGGCGACGGGCGACATCG
>JAKCAB010000150.1 GCA_021839785.1 bacterium
TGGACGCACAGTGCGGGCAGCGCTGGCCGGCCCAGACTTGTGGCGTTTCTTCCACCCGGATCACCACCTGGCTCTCCTGGGCCACATACTCCACCGCCGCCACCCGCCATGCTTCGCCCAACGCCAGAATTTGCTGAAACATCTTTTCTGGAATCATCAGGCCGCCGATTCCTACCCTGTCCCTATCCTTTTACCCACCAAAACTGTCGAGGAACCTGTTTCTTCTTCGCCTGGCGTTCTCAGCCGGAACCATGCCGTTGGTTTTGGGGAGCATACGCGTCTCGCGTGTCGGGTTCGGCGTCCCGCCGAACCCAGCAAGCGTGCGGACGCCACACTATTTTGTAGGCCGCTCGTGCTCGCGAGCCTGGTGTCGAACGTCCGGACGAACGGCAATCGCGTGACTGCCGGCGACGTCGGCTTCGCCTACGTGGTGCGGGCGCTTTACGAAGGCGGACGCGGTGACGTGTTGTTCGACCTGGTCACGCAAACCAACGGACCGGGTTACGCCGACCAATTGCGGCGGGGCGCCACCAGCCTGACCGAAGCCTGGGACGCGAATCCCGCATCCTCGCAGAACCATTGCATGTTGGGCCACGCGGAGGAGTGGTTCTACCGTGGCCTGGCCGGCATCAATCCCGATCCGGCCGCGCCGGGTTTCAAGCGGTTCATTGTCCGGCCGGACGTGGTGGGCGACCTGACCTGGGTGAAGGCGCATTACGACTCCGTCCACGGCCGCATCGTCAGCGAATGGGAGCGCAAGGACGGCCGGCTGCGCCTGTGCGTCACCGTGCCGCCCAACACGACCGCGACGCTGTTCCTGCCGGCCAGCGACGCCTCTGCCGTGCGTGAATCGAACGCCCCGGCCAGCAAGGCGCCGGGCGTGCACTTTTTGCGGAGCGAGACCGGGCGAGCTGTGTTTACGCTGGAGTCGGGGCGGTACGAGTTCGACGCACCCGAGAGTCCCTGACCGCCCGGCGTTGGCGGCGACTCAGGGTTTCTTCGTCGGCACGAGCGCCTTTTCACGGCGGGCTTTGAACTCGCTGCCGTCTTTCCAGGTTGGCCAGCGGTTGGCCTGCGCCGCCTCCCAACCGATCTCGAAAAAGAGCTGCGTGTCCTCCACCGCCCCGCTCAAGTCCCAGCCTGGCTTTACCTCATCGCTGACGCGGTGGTAATCGTTCTTGAGATACTCGGCGGCCTTTTGCCGGCCGTAGTCGGCGGGCTGGCCGATAAAGTCGAGGCCGGCCTTGAAGTACAGCGCCGGCACCCCCACCTTCGCGAACTCGAAATGGTCGGAGCGGTAGAACCGGCCTTTCTCCGGTTCCGAGTCGGGCTTGATCGTGCGCCCTTGCGTGGCCGCCGCCGCGGTCAACACATCGTCCAAGGTGGATTGGCCGTAGCCGATGATCTCGACATCGCGCGTGCGCCCCCACGGATTCATGCCGTCCACATTCACGTCCGCCACCGTGTGGTCGAGCGGGTAAAGCGGGTGGGCTGCATAGTAAGCGGCGCCGAGCAGGCCTTTTTCCTCCGCGGTCACCGAAAGGAACACCAGCGAGCGGCGCGGGGGTTGCTTGAGCTTCGTGGCTGCCTGAGCGACTTCGAGCAAGGCGGCGACGCCGGAGGCGTTGTCGAACGCGCCATTGTAAATCTGGTCGCCGGCCAGTTTGGGGTCGCGTCCCAGATGATCCCAGTGCGCGCTGAAGAGGACGTACTCGTCGCGATGCCGCGGGTCGCTGCCGGGCAGCAATGCCACCACGTTCCGCGACTTCACGGTGCGCTGGCGGTTGCCCAGGCTGAAACTGGCCTTCACGCCCAGCGGGACCGGCCGAAAGTCTTTGCGCACGGCCAGGTGCTTCAGCGCGTCGTAATCGAAACCGCCGGTGGCGCAAAGCCGGCGGCCTTCATCGACCGTCACCCAGCCTTCGATGGCGGCGCGGCCGGCGTTGCCGTCGTCACGGGCGAGATCGAATTGCTCCTGCGAATTGCTCTCGGCGACGACCGACCACGGGTAACCAGCCGGGCCGGTTTCGTGAACGATGATCGCGGCGGCGGCGCCTTTCTCGGCCGCGATCTCGAACTTATAGGTCCAGCGGCCGTAATAAGTCATCGCCTTCCCCTGGAAGAAACGCGGGTCGAGTTTCTCGGGGTCGTCGGGATCGGGCACGGCGGGATCGTTGACCAGCATGAGAATCGTTTTGCCGCGGACGTCCACGCCCTTGTAGTCGTCCCAGCCATACTCGGGCGCGACCACGCCATAGCCCACGAAGACCACGTCCGTCTCGTCCAGTTTAACCTGTGGCATAAAGCGTTTGGTCCAGATCACGCCTTCGGTCGGCAAGGCCACGGTAATGTGCCGGTCGCCCGCCGAGTAAGCGAAGCGCGGCTCCGTCGTGGTCAACCCGACCAACGGCACGTCCTGAACCCAGGTGCCGTCGGGGTTGCCGGGTCGGAGTCCGAGGCGGGCGAATTGGTTGGTCAGGTAGCCAATCGTTTTGTCCTCGCCCGGCCTGCCCGGCGCGCGACCTTCGAAGTCATCGCTGGCGAGCACCTGGATGTGGCGGAGCAAACCGTCGGCAGTGATGCTGGACAACGCGGGCGCGAGCGCGCGGGGCGGGTGGGGTTCTGACGCCAACGCGACGGCGGCACAGACCAATGCCAGCGACGGCGAGCCGAGGCCATTCATCGAGGCAAGGCGGAACGGGTTCATGCGGGCGCCAGTGGACCACGGCGAGCTTGGCGACGCAAACCTGGAGGAACGCGGCGCGGTGAAAAGAAGCGCATCGGCCCCGGCAACCGGCGGCACACGCCCGCTGAACCTCGCAACCGCGAAAACCTTTTCTTGCCAAGCATAATGTTTGACCGGCATCAAGCGGGGCCTCTACGCTTCTTTGGTGATCCTGGATTTCGTCAACGGTGATTTCGGCGTGCGGGAGTTGGACGGCAGCGTGTTGGAGGGGACGAAGCCATGAGGGGCCGAAGCACGAGGACTGGCCTTGGGGCCCTGGCGGTCTCCCTGCCCGTCAGGGCGACAGAGCATTGCCCAACGCTTCCGAAACACAGGGGGCTCAAGACGGCGCGGGTTGCGTCGGAGGCAACGGTACGCTGGCCTTGGGCTGCCTCCGAGATGACCTCGCCGGCCACTTCTGGCGCGACTGATTCCAGCTTGAAAGGCAGGCGTGCATCCCCCAGAGCAGGCCCAGCGCCGCCAAGGGTAAATGGACCGCCGGCAACCAAAGGCGCCTACCCTATTGTCCCGTCAGACAGCCGATGAGAAAGGCCCGGCCATGAACGTGTTTCTGGTGGACGTCCGGGACGGCGATTTCTGCCGACTGCTCCCAGACCGCTTGAAGCGGAAAGACTCCGACGGTTCGCGGATTCAAGTCATGGCTTTCCCACCGTTAGGCATCCAGACTCTGGCCCCGGTGTTGCGCGAGCACGGGCACCGGGTTCGGATGTTTGACACCTGCCATCC
>JAKCAB010000620.1 GCA_021839785.1 bacterium
TCATGGCCAGCAACTCGCTCCGGGTCATGCCGAGCAGGTAGGGTTTGATGACCAACGGCGCCTCGGTCTGGCCCATGAAAATGTTCGCCGCCGCGGCCAGGCTTTCGCTGCCGCTGGTGCGCATGGCCCGGCGCATCACCCAAGCGAGCGAGCGCACGACTTTTTGCAGCACGCCCCAGTGGTAAAGCAGCGAGGACAGCGCCGAGACCAGGATGATCGTGGCCGAGATGGTAATCGCGAAGATGGAAGCGTTTTCCGGCCCCAATTTGGCGGAAAGCACGTCCGGCTTCGCCAGCGGGCCGAAGACGAGGCTCGCGCCCTCGCCGGCGAAACCGATGAGCTTCACAAATGCGTCGCGGGCCACCTCGAAGAGACGCCGCCCCAGTGCCGTTTTCAGAATCACTACCGCCAGGCCGAACTGCAGTGCCACACCCCAAAGCACGGTCCGCCAAGGGAACCGCCGGCGGTCCAGCGACAATACCCAAGCCAGGCCGATGAAAACGATTACGCCCAGAAGACTAACCAGTTTGAGAACCACGCGGCGCAGAGTACTGGCGCCCACTTTTGTGCCACAAGGCGAATGTCCCAGACCGGTGCGCTCCCCGCCAGGGACCACCCGCCGGACGCTGGGGGAAAGACCCGAAAAAGATTTCGGCGGGCCGCCGAAATCGACACGCCGGCGGCGCATGCTCCCCGGCGGCGTGCGTGCCACATTTCAAGCGAATCGTTCCAACCCACGCACACGGCCCACCGCGAAAAACTTTGAGCCCGGTCAAGTCGCGCTGCGCAGGACCGGCTTCGATTGCGTTCCAGATTCTCCCATGCGGGTCGCCGAGCAGTAGGCGCGCGGAGGCTCACCGGGGGGACGAAACGATTGAACGAGCCATGAACACAAACCCCTCCTGTTTTCCCTGCCAATGCGGTTGCTGCATCTCCACCCGTCGATTGACCGCGCCGTTCCAGCGCGATGTCCCGTCGCTTGCATTGCCCGCGGTGACGCGCCGCGGCTTCCTTGGCACGGTGGGCACGATTGCTGCCGCCTCCCTTGTCTTGCCGTCGCTTTCGGCGGAGGAAGCCAGGCAATGTTCCTCGGTGAAGGACCGCCGCCCGGTGAGCCGGCGGACACTGCGGGTGCAGCCCGTGCTGACTTACGAAACGCCCCAGCGCCGCGAGGCAACCAGTTGGCGGAACTGGGGCGGCATCCAGACCGACGCACAGGCGAAGGAGGAGCAAGCCCGCATCACCGCCGAATTGAAGCAGATGGCCGCCAAAGCCGAATTCCCGATCGAACTCAAGCCGGTGCTCCTGGTCAAAACCGTCGAGCAAGCCGCGAACGTCGCGAAAGGCGATTACGACGTGCTGGTGACGTTCGCGGCGGGCGGCTGGCTGAACGTCCTCGAAACGCTGAGCCGGAAGGATCGCTGGAATCTGATGTTCCTCCGCCACGAACCGGGTCCGGTTTATCTCTGGTACGAAATCGTCCACCCGCGGTTCCTGCGCAAGACGGTGGACGCGTATGGCCAGCCGGGCTTCGACGTGGCCGACGTGGTCACGGACAACTACGACGAGATGTTGTGGAAACTGCGCGCGCTGCACGGGCTCCAGAACACGCACGGCAAGCGCGTGGTCTGCATCGGCGGGCCGGCCGGCTGGGGCGAAGGCGGGCGCCAGGCACCGCAAATCGCACGCGACCTCTGGAAACTGGAGTTGGCGGACTATTCGTACAAAGACCTCGAACCGCGCCTCGCCGCGGCGTTCAAGGACACCGCCCTGGTTTCCGCCTGCGAGAAAGCGGCGAAGACTTACCTCGGCAAAGCGGGCGTGAAGCTCGAAACCACCCGCCAGTTCGTCCACAACGCCTTCGTCCTTCGCGAAGTGATGCTCGACGTGATGGAGGAACACCAGACCGATGCCATCACCGTGAACGCCTGCATGGGCACCATCATGGGCATGTCCCGGACCACCGCCTGCCTGCCGCTGAGCCTCCTCAACGACGACGGCTACCTGGCCTTTTGCGAATCCGACTTCGTGGTCATTCCGTCGGGCATCCTGCTCCACTACCTCGCCGGCAAGCCGGTTTTTCTGAACGACCCGACCTACCCGCACGACGGCATGGTGACGCTGGCGCATTGCACCGCGCCGCGGAAGATGGACGGCAAGAAGCTCGAAAAGGCGCGGATTCTGACGCATTTCGAATCCGACTACGGCGCCGCGCCCAAGGTCGAGATGAGACTGGGCCAGATCACCACGAACCTGGTGCCCGACTTCGCCTGCAAGCAATGGGTCGGCTTCGCCGGCACGATCGTCGGCAATCCGTTCCTGGACATCTGCCGGTCACAAATCGATGTCCGCATCCACGGCGACTGCCAGGCGTTGTTGGAAGAAATGAAGGGGTTCCATTGGATGACCTGCTACGGCGATTACCTCCAGGAAACCGGCTACGCGCTCAAAAAACTGGGCGTGGGTATGCACAACGTCAGCCGCACGGGAATGGCTTGAGCCACCAGCGCTCACGAAACCACGGCCCGACTTCGACCCGCCACGGCTCCGAAACCGGCGCTCCCGGACGATGAGCAGGTCCGGGAGCGCAGCAGTTTCTCCGTCGTGAGCGAACCGCGATGGGTCAAAGCCCAAGCTTCAGCCGGTAAAAGCGAGCGGGGTAATGCTCCTTGTCCGTGTCCAGGAAATGAAGCGTCATTCCTGTCCCGACCGCCGTCCCGATGGGCGACCAAGTGTGCAGGTCCGTGGACGCTTCGACTTCGTAAGTCCGCCCCGCCTCGGTCGTAAAACCGATCTGCCAGCCCTCGGCACTGAACTCAAGACCGGGTTCCAGCACTGGCGTCAAGTTCTCCAGTTCCAGGCTCGACGTCGCCAGGGTTTGCACTTCATAGCCGTTGTCGGCGGCGATCTGGCCGGCATTCACGCTCAGCGGCCAAGCCTTGCCGGTGGCGCCCGGCAAGACGTGGAGTTGCACTTCGGCCACCACACCTTCCGACGCGTTCCAAGCCTGGGCGCCAGATGCCGCGAACCTGATTTCACCCGCCGCCCCGTCCACATTCCAGAGCGCGGAAACGCCGGCCGGCAGCAGCGACCCGACCTTGCACGCCGCCGCGTCCGTCACGCTGAAAATCGCCACCGGATACTGGAGCCGGAACGTGGCTCCCGAGGTTCCGGACGGCAAGTCCTGAAGCCGCACGCGAACCGTGATGCTGCCGCCGGGTGAAGCCCCGGCAACGTCGGCCTCAAGGGACAGCTTTGATGGCGAGGTCACCCCCGCCAGTGACGGCGTGCCCAGCCGCGTCCCGGCCAAGCCCTCGCCTGACCGTTGCCCGCCGGCGCGCATCAGCCCTGGCGGGACGGGCGCTGGGTCCAGGCCGACCAGCACTCGCAGCACTTTGATCACGTCGCCGGAATCGAGATCGGCGCTCTGGTTCAAATCGTTGCCCGCGACGTCCCAGGTCCGCGGCGGAT
>JAKCAB010000456.1 GCA_021839785.1 bacterium
TTCGACCACTCGTTCGGTCACATGGGCGGCTGCATTGACAACTGGTCGCACTTCTTCTATTGGGCCGGACCGAACATTCACGACTTGCACCGCAACGGCGCCGAGGTATTCGCCGACGGTCGGTTTTTTGGCGATCTGATCGTCGAGGAAACGGCGCGGTTCATGGCGGCGAACAAGGACCGCCCGTTCTTCATCTATTTTGCGATCAACGAGCCCCACTACCCGTATCAACCGGACCTGAAATGGCGGGAGCGGTTCAAGGACCTGCCCTATCCGCGCAATCTGTATGCGGCGTTCGTGGCCACGATGGACGAGCGGATCGGCGCGCTCCTGAAGAAACTGGATGACCTCGGCCTGCGCGAGCGCACAATTATCGTGTTCCAATCGGACAACGGCCACTCGACCGAGGAGCGAGCGCATTTTGGCGGCGGCAGCGCGGGACCATATCGCGGCGCGAAGTTCAGCCTGTTTGAGGGCGGCATCCGGCTGCCAGCCATCATCACGTGGCCGGGCCATCTGCCGGAAGGCGTGGTGCGCGGCCAGGTCGCGCACGCTTGCGACTGGCTGCCGACGTTAGCGGAACTCTGCGGTGTGAAGTTGCTGCAGCCCGACATCGACGGCAAGAGCCTCGTGCCGGTGCTGAAGTCGGCCGAGGCGCCCAGCCCGCACGGCGTGCTTCATTGGCAGGTCGGTGCTGGCAAGCAGGCGCAGTGGGCGGTGCGCGAGGGCGACTGGAAACTCCTGGGCAATGCCAACGACACAGGCGCGACCGGCGCCGCTGCCGCCGACAGGCGCTTTCCGCTATTTCTCTCCAATCTTGCCGCGGACGTCGGCGAGAAAACGAATCACGCAGCCGAACATCCCGACCTGGTTGCCCGGCTGAGCAAACTCCACGACGACTGGGTTGCCGGAATAAAGCAATCACCCGCCAAATGACCATGAAACGAACGCCCCTCATCGCTATTGCTTCGCATTTGGCTGTTGGCGGTGTGCCCGTGTTGCTCGCGTGGGTGCCGCCAGGAAAGAGAATGAAACCACGAAAACGTTAAACGCCGCGATCCTGTCCGTGCTGCTCGCCACCGGCCCCACGCTGTTGGCGGCTAAACCTGCTGCTGCCCCGACCAAACCGGCCGACGCGGACCTGCCCACGCCTACGCTGCGCGGGTTGGGGGTGAACGCGAACTTTCCAGCCAAGGACGCAGCCCGGGTGGTGCCCCTCTTGAAAGGGATGGGCGTGGACGTGGTGCGCTGGCTGCCCGCCGAATGGGCCGGCGTCGAGCGCCAAAAGGGCGAGTACGTCATTCCGCCCGACTCGCAGGCGTGTTACGAAGCGCTCTCCAAAGCGGGCATCCGCGTGGTGTACCTGCTGTTTCGCCGCAATCCCATCTATGCCGAGTCGAAAGGATTGGACGCGGAAGCCTTTGCGCGGTACGCGGCCTTTGTCGCCAAGACGTTCACCCCGCCCGAAGTCGTCGCTTATGAAATCTGGAACGAACCGTGCAACTTCGACTTTCCCCAGTATGGCGGCAAGCGCGACGAGTGGCTCGCCAGGTATTGCGAGATGGTGCGCGAGGCCTCGGCCGCCATCCGCGCCCAGCAACCCAAGACGCCGATCCTGCAAACCCTGGAAGTGCAGTTCTGGTTCGACGCCCTCAAGGAGCACGCCGCGGACTTCGCGCAGATCGACGGCACCGTCTGTCATCCCTATCCGACGGGCCTCAACCCGGCGGAGGTGAGTCCCTGGGCACCGCCGGTGACCGACGCGGAACATAGCATGGTGGGTTATCTGGCCCAACACGCCCAAACTTACCCGGAAAAGTACCTGCACCGCGATCTGTCCGTCTGGGTGACCGAGTACGGCTTCGACAAAGGCAGCGATGAACTGAAGGCGGCCTATCAAGTCCGCGGTCTGCTCCAAGGTCCCGCGGCTGGTGCCAAGGCGTGGTGCATCTGGCCGTTTTTCGTGGAAGGGAACTGCGGCCTAGTAGGTAGGAACGGCGATACATTCGAGCTAACCCCGTCCTACTATGCCCTCCAGCGCACAGCCCGCTTCCTGGGACCCGATTGGCGGGCCATGCCCGACGTTCAGTGCCGGCTGGACCTGGAGTCGGCGCCGGAAGTGCCCCTCGGCAAAAACCGGGTCAAAGGACCGCAGGTCTATTGGTTCCGGGCCGGCCAGGACTGGGTCACGTTCGTTTGGAATGCCGGGAGGTACGCGACCGATAAGGCTCCCGTGGTCGGCGAGCTTACTTGGTTTTACCCGCCCACGGTGGCCAGGGTCGAAGCGCAAGACGTGGTCACGGGCCGGACGGTTCCGGTCAACATGACATACACCAGCGGCCTGGTAACGTTTTCCGGGGTGCCGGTCGGGGCGAACCCCGTGGCCATCCGGTGGACGGTGGCGAAGTGATGCTCCCCCCATTGCATAGAGCCGTTTTTTCCGGTCGCCGCCCGGCCCGCCGGCCATTACACTCCGCGCATGAACCACTCCATTTCCCGTCGAGGTTTCCTGGGCACCTCCACCACAGCCGTCGCGGCCTTGGGCCTGGGCCTGGGCGCGGGCGCCCCCGCCACCCGCGCCGCTGAACAGCCGTTCAAGACCCAGATCAAGAAGGCGCTCATCATCAACGAGCCGGGCGAGGACGATTTCAAGCGACTCAAAGACGCCGGCTTCGACGGGGTGGAGGCCGGTGTGCTGTCCGCCGAGAAAGCCGGGAAATGCCGCGCCGCCGCGGACAAGACCGGGATGCGCATCCATTCGGTCATCCGCGGCTGGGCCGAGTTCAACAGCCGCGACGCCAGCAAGGTCGAGAGCACGTTCAAGATCACCGAAGACGCCCTGCGCGCCGGGCAGATTTTCGGCGCGGACGCGGTGTTGCTCGTGCCGTGCCGGATCGGTGGCATGAAGATGCCGCTGCCGTGGGAATTCGAGATCGACTTCGACGAAGCCACCGGCCACCTGCGCCGCGTCGTGGTGGGCGACAACGCGCCGTACGCCGATTATCTCGCCGCGCACAACCACGCCATCGACACCTCGCGGGAGCAGGTGAAGCGGCTGATCCCCATCGCCGAGAAATGCGGCGTGGTCATCGCCCTGGAAAACGTTTGGAACAACCTCTGGGTGCGGCCGGCGATTTTCCGGCACTTTGTAGCTTCGTTCCAGAGTCCGTGGGTGAAGGCGTACTTCGACATCGGCAACCACGTGAAATACATGGCGCCTGAAGAGTGGGTTCTCGAGCTTGGGCCGCTGGTCGCCAAATGCCACGTCAAAGATTTCAAGCTGAACCCGTCCGACCCCAACGGCGGCGGCGAGTTCGTGAACATCCGCGACGGCAGCATCCGCTGGCCGGTGGTGCGCACGGCGCTGGATCGCATCGGCTACAGCGGTTGGGCGACGATCGAAGGCGGCGATCTTTCGCTGGCCGAGCACAGCCGGCGGTTGGATCTGATCCTCGCCGGGCGCTG
>JAKCAB010000191.1 GCA_021839785.1 bacterium
GCCGCGCGGGGCGGCGGCCGCCACGGCGCCACCGACCAGGCGCCGCGGATCGAGGCTGGTGAGCGAAGCCGCGGCGGGCGCTTGGCCCAACGCGGCGAAGGCGCCCGCCGATGCGGAAACGCCGGCAGATAATTGGCCGCCGACCGGTCCGGCGGAGGCCGACACGCCCACGCCCAGGCCAATTCCGATGCCCGCGCCCGCGCCGCCGCCGGCAGCGAACGCCGCGGGCGGTTTGATGGAAACGCCGCCGCCGATCGAAAGACTCGCGCCCGCGCCAAAGCGCAAGCTTTCCAAGCCATTTGTACTGGCGATGGCCCGCGCCGCTCCGGGTGCCCCGCCCGCCGCGGCCAGGCTCGAGGGATCGCCACCCGGCACTTCGAGTCCGTCCGCCACACTGGCCGTGCGGTTCGGATCGCCGAGCGCCTCGAAGACGTGTTCGTCGGAACTGAGCGTGAGCGAGACCGTGGCCCGCAGCGGCACGCCGTTCGCGGAGAAGTAATCGATCGTTTCCTTGAACGACTCGACCAGGCCCTGGAAACGAAAGGCACCCCAGTCGAACGTGACCCGCGGCGGGGCGAGCCGCGCGGCGTCATCGCCGCCCTGACCACCGCCGGGCTTCATCAGGTTCGCCACCGGGTTGGTCTTGGTGCGCACGTCGGCGCCGGTGTCGGTGGTGTCGAAGATCAGTTCGAGGCTGAGCTTGGCGCTGCTCGAAGAGACGTGCTGCGCCGCCTGGCCCCCTTCGCCCTGGAGCTGGTTGGCAATGGTGTGCTCGAGCGAAACCGGGTTGAACTGCACCTCGATGGGCGCGCCCGACCCGCCTTCCACGGTGAACGTCGCCTTCGCGAATTGGGCATCGGCAGGCATGGTCAGGTGCGCAGGCTGAGCCCTTCGTGGGCCAGGTGCAACTCTTCGACGGCCACCTCGCCGCTGCGGGCGTTGAGGTCGCCGGACTTGAACTTCACCGGCATGGCGCGGAGCAGTTGCCAGGCGCGGATGCGCGTGCCGTCCACGTCCAGGTGCTCGATGTCCACGTCCATGCGGTACGCGTAACCGCCGCGTTGCGTGCTCAACTCGAACCAGCGCCAAAGGTCGGCGTTGGTGGTGATGCCGCGGCGCAAAATCACCGTGGCAAAGGTGGTGGTGCCGGCGCGCTGGTGGGCGCCGTAGTTGAGGCCGCCTTCGCGGATGACCTTCGGCTCGTGCGTGGCCTCCAGCCCGGTGCATTCGGCGAAGGCGCCGCCGGCCAGCGATTGGTCCGCGCCGCCGCCGTTCGGGAGGCGGTTCTCGCGGAAGCTCAGGAGGAACCTGAATCCGCCGGCCGGAAAATCGGTGTCATTGGCCATGCGTCGTTCCTCCTCACGCCGCGCCCGCCACCGCCACTTGGCCGCCTTCGCGCAGGCTGAGCACGACGGTGATCCAGGCCACCGGTTGGGCGGGGGCAAAACTCACCCGCGCGATCACGCGACCGGCATCCAGATCGTTCTGCGTTGTCGTGGTGCCGTCGCAAACCACGCTGAACGCGGCGGCCTCCGAATCGCCACGAAACGCGCCCAGCGCGAAGAAGCCACTCATCATCGCTTCGAGCGCGCGAGTCACGCGCTGCCAAAGCTGGGGACCGTTGTTGTCGAAAACGAGGTCTTCGCCGAGCCGGCGCGCGACGCGCAGAATCGCCAGCGTCAACCGCTCCACGCCGGCAGGTCGCTCGTCCTCGATGACGCTGGACGTTACGTCCGACAACACGCGCGGGCCTGCCGGTGAAGGCCCGAGCAACGACACGCGGTCGATCAACGCGTCTTCGTCAGTGGCCGGGCCGGACCAGGCGATTTCCTCGGGTTCGAGCGCGGGCTTGAAGCCGGTGACTTCGCGCACCTCCTGCCGGCCCAGGCTGCGATGCGCGCCCCGCGTCGCCACCGAGCGCGCCAGCACGCCGGCCAGCACGCCGTCGGGCGGTTCGATCCGGCCGGGCAACCGCGGGGCGTTGGCGGTGACGAGCCAGGGATACGCCAATTGCACGGTCCGCGCCGCCGCGCCGCCCGCATCGAAGCGGGCAGACAAACCAGACTTGGGATTGGCGGGCGCCAGGAAGTCCAGCAACCGGCCCGGCCGCACCGTGCCCGCGGCGGGCAACGGCACTGCCAGCAAGGCGTCCGCGTTGATGCGCCCGCGATTCGCTTCGAGAAAAGTGGCGAGGTCGCTCGTCACCTCGAACCACACAGCGAAGCCCGCGGCGGTGCAGGCCGGGGCCGGATCTGGCCAGAGGCGGGTCGGGTCGAGCGGCACCACGGGTTCGGCACACTCGACGAAGACCTCCGGACCGGCGGGTGGATTCGGAAAGCCTTCCGGCTCGAGCGTGGTGTCCGCCACCAACTCCGGCAGGTCGGGCAGGCAGATCACCGCCGCCTCGGCCGCCGCGTGCAGGACACCCACGCCTTGCCATTGCGGCCGGCGCAACGCGTCCGGGTAAACCCAGCCGGCGATGTCGTCCGCGCGTGGCATGGCTCCGCCACCGAAATGCGGAACCAGTTTCTTGAGCCGCTCGTTGCGGGCCGTTTCGGCAACCGCGATCTCCGCCGCCGACCGGCCGGGACGGGGCGCTTCGTAAACCCAAGGGTCGCCCGCGCGAACCACCAGGCACCGCGAGCCGCCTTGGACGAAGAACGACCGCACCGCGGCGCCGAGCCAAGTGACCAGCGTCGGCGGAGCCGCCGCCGGATCGCGAGTTTCCCAGGCAAACAACCGCGCGAATTCCTCGAAGCTCTCGATGGGCACTGGCGTTTGCAGCAGGTCGTCGTCGTCGGGGATCAGCGCGGCGTTGGAGCGCCAGCCCTGGTCGGCGAGCCAGCGTTTCATTTCGGGCGTGAGCGCGGTGAGCGCGCCGTCGCCGGCCCGTCGCCGGCGGGCGACAAAGCCAAGGAAACAGACGACATCGGCCCGGTTAGGAGCCACGTCGGCCGTGCCACTGGACACCTGGAATTCCAGGCCGTACACGCGCGAAGGCAGTTGGAGCCGGCGGCCAGACCGCCCGCTCAGGCCAGCAATTCGGCGTCGATGCCCTCGGCCGAGAGCACCAGTTCTTCCATCGCCACGTCGCCGCCGCCCTTGGCTGCGAGCGTGGGACCGGTGTACTTGAGCGGCAGGACGGCCTGGAGTTTCCACGCGCGGACGGGTTTGCCGGTCTCGTCGCGGAGGGTGATGACCACGTCGCGCTTGGCCTTGAAGCCGCCGTCGCGGGTTTCCTTCACCCAGCCGAAGAAGGCGAGCGAGTCCACCACGCCGCGCTTGAGCGTGACGTCGCCGACCTTGTGCATGCCGGGGATTTTGCGGACGTGGTTGACCTTCGAGTTGCCGGAGCGGTACTCGGCCATGACGAATTCGGTCACCAGGCCGGACACGTCGGAGAAACCGCCCAACTCGGACTCGGGATCCTCGCCCGAGTTGAGGTTCACCGTGAAGTTGAAGGCG
>JAKCAB010000426.1 GCA_021839785.1 bacterium
CAGGACGAGGAGAACTTCTACGTCGTGCGGGCGAGTTCGCGGGGCAGCTCGTTCCGATTTTACCGCGTGTACAAAGGCCTGCGCGACGCTCCGATCGGTCCGACAATCGAAGTCCCCAAAGGCGTCTGGCACGACCTGGAGATCGAGGCCAAGGGGAACAAGTTCCGTTTCAAACTCGCCGGCAGCGAGCCGATCCCCGAACTGACCGACAGCACTTTCCGCGAGGGCCGGGTCGCGCTTTGGACCAAGTCGGACTCGGTGTCCTGCTTCACCGATCTGCGGCTCACCTACACGCCGCGCGTAATCCTGGCCCGCGAGCTGGTCCGCGAGACCTTGCAGCGTTATCCGCGGCTGCTGGGATTGAGCATCTATTCCACCACCCGCCAGCGTCCGGAACTTCATGTGGTCGCGAGCCGGGACGAGGCGAACCTCGGCCGGCCGGGCGGCGACGTGGAACGGGCGGTGATCGCGAAGAATCTGCCTTACGCCGGCAAGGCGACGAAGCGGTATCTGGTGACCATGCCGCTCCACGACGTGAACGGCGACGCCATCGCCGCGGTGCGCTTCGAGTTGCAGACCCGCTTCGGCATGTCAGACCAGAATGCGGTCGCGCAGGCCCTGCTCATGGTCAAGCGCATGGAGACTCGCGTCACGACGCTGGCCGAGTTGACCGAGTAGCCTACTTGGGTTTCGCCGGCTCGATGGACGCGGGGGCGATGGGCTTGGGCTGGGTAGATTCGGCCGGCGCAGCGCTGTCCGGCTTCGGTTCGTCATCATCCGACGGCGGGGGGATGTCGTAACTGGACTTGAGTCGAAAGCCGCCGACCACCTTGATCTTGCCGCCTTCGGCCAGACGCAGGCCTGGGTGCGTGTCGGAAATCTGGTACATTCGCCGCACCATCAGGCTGCCGTCGCAATCGACGACGCAATACGTGTATTGCTTCGCGCCGGTCTGAAACAAGGCGTGGAGCTTGCCCAGCCGGTCCACCTGCGCCTCCGGTTTGCTGAACGAGAGCAGCCGGCCCAGCGGGAACACGCGGAGCACACGGGACTCCTGCTCGTTGGTCACGCGGGCGTAAAGCGCCAGGCGTTTCCGGTCGTTGGTCTGGAGCAACGCGTAGCGGCGGACCGCCGGCGGTTTGCCCGGGTCGCCGCCCGGCACGCCGAACGCCTGCTCCCACAGCTTCACGCCGCTCATGATGTTGAAGGCGTCCCGCGAGCTGGTGACATCCTGGTTGATCTCCGGCACGCGCACCGACGCAATGGCGAAGTAGCGGCCGGGCTTGGACAGATCGAAGGCCGGAGCCAGATCCACCCGCCGGATGCCCCGCGCCGCGTTCGGTATTTCCAGCGGTTCGGCCGGCGGCACGGGCGCCAGCCGCTCGACGAAGTAACCGTCGTACGACTCGACCGTAAGATCGAACCAGTCCGCGGCGGCGCTGAACTTGAGCGTACGCCCCGAGAAGTTGGTGATGCGAATCTCGGCGAGGCACCGTTCGTGAGGCAGATAGGATTCTTGATCCAACGCCACTTCCACCGTCACCTGGCCCCGCGCGACCACGCTGAGGAACAAGGCGCCGGCGACCGCGGCGGCAAACGTTTTCATCATGGGCAATCTAGGTAAGCAACACCCGCTGGCAAGCGGCATTTACCGGCGGCTCGCCCGCCAGACGATCCAACACCGCTCGCCGGACCCGGTCGGGGGGCAGCGCGGTGAGGCATTCGAGTGGCGGGGTGTGGCGGCAATGGCCACGGAGGCAAGGCACGCACGGCAGGCGCATTTGCAACGCGCGCTCCACCTGCCCGTAAGGCCCGGTGCGCCGCGGCTCGGTCGGTCCGAACAGGCCCACCACCGGCCGGCCCAGCGCCGCGGCGACGTGCATCGGCCCGCTGTCGTTCGTGACCAGGAGCTCGGAAAGCCGCAGGCATTCGACCATCTCTGGCAAGCTCGTTCGCCCCGCCAGACTCAGGCAACGGCCGGGTGCGACGGCCGCGATCGTGCGGGCCAGGTCAGCGTCCGCGGCCGATCCCAACAGCACGAAGCGATGGTCCGGCAGTTCAACCGCCAGGCTGCGAATCAGGGTGGCGAAATGCTCGGCCGGCCAGCGTTTGGTCGTCCAGCGGGCGCCCGGTTGGAAGGCGATGAACGGCATGGCGTCCAAAGACCAGCGTTGCCGGATCGCGGTCTGAACGTCCGGCCGGGCGGGCAGCCAATCGAAATCCCGGCCCACCGGCACCGCGAGCGCTCGCAAGACGCCGAGGTACCAGTCCACGGCGTGGGTCAGCGGGGACAGGCGCGGCACGCGGAGGTCGTAAAAAGCCGGAGCCCCTTCGCGCGCGTCGTCCAGCCCCACCGTGAGCCGGCCGTGCACCAGCCAGGAAACCACGCTGCTGCGCGCCAGGGCTTGAAGATCGATCACCAGATCGAACGCCTCTTCCCGTAACCGCTTCAGGCTCTGCAACCCCTCGGACCATCGCTCCGGCGAAGCCCAACGGTGCCGGTCGAACCGGACCAGGCCGGCGAGATCGGGATCGTTTTCCAGCAAGGGACTCAGCGAGGCTTCGATCCACCAGTAAATGGTGCTCGCAGGAAAGTGTTTTTTCAGAAGGCGCAGAACCGGGAGCGCCTGCACCACATCGCCCAGCGAACTCGGTTTGAGGATGAAAATCTTCAACGAGTTCTTCCGGATGGCGCGGCAACCCGGCACGGGGCCGGATCCAGCGGCAGGCCGTGTCAGCGCCCGTCCGCCAGCCGGTCCGCGAGGCGTTTGGGCAGGCCGGCGGCGATGATCTTTGCCTGCGTCTTGGGCATGTCGTAATCGAGCCGGCGCAATTCGATCGTCTGGGTGTCCAGATCGTAGATCACGTAAGTCGCCTTGGGCACGCCGTCCCGCGACTGCCCCACGCTGCCCACGTTGACGAAGTATTTCTTGCCCGCCTCGACGCGGAATTTCGAGTAGCTGCCGCGCACGACACTGTCGCGCACAAAGGCCACCGGCACGTGCGTGTGGCCGAAAAAGCAGACGCTGGTGTTCTGGTAGGTGAAGCTGGCGGCGGCGGCCAGTTTGTCGAAGACATAGCCCCAGCGCTGCGGGCCATCGAGCGTGGCATGCACGATCGAGAAGCTGGTGACCAGGCGCATGTACTTGAGGTCGCGCAGCCACTGGCGGTCTTCCGCCGTCAGGTGATTGCGCGTCCACTGGACGGCCAGGGCGGCGGCGGGGTTGAAACCATCCAGGGCGCCCTCCGAAGAACAGTACTCGTCGTGATTGCCTTTGACGCAGGGCATGCCCATTTCACGCACGATGTCCAGGCACTCCTTGGGGTTGGCGTTGTAGCCGACCACGTCACCCAGGCAGGCGTAGTGCGTCGCCTTTTCGTTTTTGGCGTCGGCCAACACGACCTCCAACGCCTCCAAATCGGCATGGATATCGGCAATGATTGCGAACTTCATCTCGGCTTAC
>JAKCAB010000793.1 GCA_021839785.1 bacterium
CCGCCAAATGCTACGGCGGCGACATTTCGCGAAAGCGCAAGCTGCTCGAAAAACAAAAGGAAGGCAAAAAGCGCATGAAGTCGATCGGCTCGGTGGACATCCCGCAAGAGGCATTCATCGAAGTGCTCAAGGCGTAAGACCTAGCCGGGCAGGGGAGTTTCACCGCACTTTGAACGCATGAACTGGAGATGGTTCGTATTTCGCAGTTACCGGCACGCCGCCGAGCTGCGCAAACAGGTCTGGTACATCTTGAATTCGCAGTGCGACCTCCTCGCCGAAAAGGCGCGCAACGAGGTCAGCGCTGCGCTGCGCGACTTCGACGCCGTCTTGAAGGGCGGCCCCCGCGCGGCCGAATTGAAGCCGGCCATGGCCGCGCTGGAAAAATCCGCGACGCAATGGCTCCAGCCGTACCCCAACGCCGGCACGCGCGAGAACCTCAAGGAATTCATGGTCAGCGGCGTGCTGATCTTGAGCATCTTCAGCTTCTTCATCCAGCCGATGAAGATCCCGTCCGGCTCCGCCCAGCCGACGCTTTATGGGAACGTGGTCACAAACGTGGACGGCGCCATTCCGGGGAGGCTGCAGCGGTTTGTGGACTGGTTCCGCGGCATCGACTACCACGAATGGATCGCCGGCGACGACGGCGTGCTGATGATCGAGCCGGTGGCGACCACCTTCGGTTTCATCAAGACCCAGCGGCTGTCGGTGGGCACGGACACCTACACGTTCTTCTGGCCGCCGGACAACCTGCCGACCCACCTCACCATCCGGCCTGGCCAAAGTTTTCATAAAGGCGACACGGTCCTGAAGCTCAAGATTTGCAGCGGGGACCGCCTGTTTGTGGACCGGCTGAGCTACAACTTCATACGCCCGCGCCGCGGCGACATCATCGTGTTTCACACCGTGGACATCGAGCGCAAGCTGCGGGTCACGCACTCGAACGTGGTGCCGAATACGCATTACATCAAGCGGTTGGTCGGGCTGAGCGATGAAACGGTGCGGATCGGAGACGACCGGCACGCGTACATCAACGGGCGGCGGCTGGACACGAATGATCCCGGTTTCGAGAAGGTGTACAGTTTCACCGGCCCGCCGCGCGACAGCGTCTATTCGGGACACATCAACAACAAGCTGGCGATCCAGTACGCCGGCCGCGGCTTTGCGCCGTTGTTCCCGGACGGCAACAGCGAGTTTGTGGTTCGCCACAATTACTACTTGCCACTGGGTGACAATACGATGAATAGCCTGGATGGCCGGTGGTGGGGCGACATTCCACGCGAACACGTGGTCGGCCGGGCGCTCTTCGTGTTCTGGCCGTTCACGCATCGGTTCGGGCCGGTCTTTCGGTGAAATGGCCGCTAACCATCTGGCGCTGGCTCAGTTCGCGGACTTATCGGACCGCACTGGATGAGTATCGGCGCACCCGCACCCAACTCCGGCGCCAACGTGACTTGATCCCGGAGACGGGCGCCACGGCGATTCAAGAAGGACTGACCCGGTTGCGCCAGGCGATCGCGAATGGCGAGCCACCCGCCGTGGTGGGGGCCGCGCGCCAGGAGTTGCGGGTAAACGCTTACTCCTGGCTGGAGGATCCGCGGCACAACCGGCTCAAGGACTACACGGAAATGGCGCTGACCGCCCTCGTCGTGGTCATGGTCGTGCGAACTTTCTTCGCGCAGCCGATGCAGGTGCCCACCGCCTCGATGCAGCCCACGCTTTACGGCGTCACCATCAAGAATCTGCTGGCCGAGCCTGGCGCCGAGATTCCGCCGTGGTGGCGGCAAGTCTGGGAACGCGTGCTTTACGGCCGGTCGTACTATCACCTCGTCGCGCGGGCGCCGGGCAAGTTCATCAAAACCGAGCCACCGAAACCGGTCCGGCACTGGCTGGGTTGGTTACCACGATTTCGCGAACAGCGGTTCCAGATCGGCGCCGAGTGGTATTCCGTTTGGCTGCCCGGC
The DNA here is from genome assembly GCA_021839785.1 of bacterium. The sequence continues at coordinate 1,962 of JAKCAB010000793.1, forward strand.
CTGGAGTTGCCCAATCCTTACGGCTTGCCGGCGGAGTATGTGTTCCTGTATCTCGCCGGGCTGAACCCGGAACGCGTTTACCAGCCGGGCGACGATCTGGTGAAACTCGCGGTTACCACTGGCGATCATGTCCTCATCGACCGCTTCAGCATCAACTTCCGCCGTCCGCAACGCGGAGAGATTGTCGTCTTCCTCGCGCGCGAAGTGCCGCGCTTGCGCCAACACGATTATTACCTCAAGCGCCTGGTAGCGCTTGGCGGTGACACGGTGCAGATCGGCGACGACCGCCATCTGCGGATCAACGGCGTGCGGCTCGATTCCACCACGCCGCACTTCGACGAAATCTACAGCTTCCGCGGTCCACCGGCGGAAGGCGAGTACTCCGGCCACATCAATGACCGGACCGCCCAGCGCCTGCGGATGAAGCGCGGTTTTCTGGCGCCGCTGTTCCCGAACGGCAACACCGTGCGCCGCGTGGACGCGCGCCAGATCATGGTGATGGGCGACAACACCGTCACCAGCTACGACAGCCGCGCCTTTGGCGAACTGCCCGAAAGCGCCATCGTCGGGCGGTTGCTGGCCGTCTATTGGCCGTTGAGTCCGCGATTCGGGTTTAGCGTGGACTGACCTTTCGCAGCACGCTGGCGCTGGTGACCGGCTTCGACCGCCTCCCGTGGCTGCGACCCCAGGCGATTGCATTTCGCGCTGGCGACAGTCATCTTGCGGCATGGCCGTGACCGCCCCCAGCTTGTTGCTGCTCATCCCCGCGTACAACGAGGAGCAGCGCATCGGACCGGTGTTGCGCGAGTATGCGCAGCACTTCCGCGAGCATTACGTCGGCCCGTCGCGCATCGTGGTCGTGCTGAACGGCTGTCGGGACAACACCCTGGGCGTGGTGCAGTCGGTCGCCACCGAGTTTCCGGAAATCTCGCACTTAAACTTCCCCGGCCGCATCGGCAAGGGCGGCGCATTGATTGAAGGCCTGAAATTCGCGCCGGAAACCGACCTGATCGGCTACGTGGACGCGGATGGCGCGACCGGACCGGCGGCGTTTCTGGGCCTGGTCAAGTGGCTGGGCGAAGTCGATTGCGCGATCGGCTCGCGCTGGCTGCCGGGATCGGTGTTGCACCAAAGCCAGCCGTGGACGCGCCGGCTGTTCAGCCGCGCCTTTCACGCGATCGTGCAGGCGTTGTTTTGGATGCACATCCAGGACACGCAATGCCCGGCCAAGCTGCTGCGCCGCGCCGCGGTGGAACAGGTCCACGACGCGCTGCAAATCGCCGACCTCGCCTTCGACGTGAACCTCCTGTACGCGCTCAAGCGGCACGGCTTCACGGTTCGCGAGGTGCCGATCGAATGGACGGACAAGCTCGGCTCGACCGTCACGCGCAGCCTGCTGCGCTCGTCGCTGGTGATGTTTCTGTCGGTGGTGCGGCTGCGGCTGGTGTATTCGCCGTTCTACCAATGGCTGGGGCCGTTGCGGCCGTTGGAGGTGAGATC
>JAKCAB010000270.1 GCA_021839785.1 bacterium
CCTCGGCGACAACGTCAGGGTTCTGGCGGTAGAGCGCCTCGGCCTGGCGGGCCTGGTTGGTCAGGATGCGATGCCTTTCTGCCGGCGGCAGACGCATCAAATCCACGGCGCTCAAAGTCGGCGACTCCGACAACTCGCGGATGAAGGTCAGAACGGCCGCGGCTTGAAACTCGGGCAGTTCCTTCACTTTCTCAACGACCTGCTCGATGGTGCTCACGGTTGAATGCTACGCGGGGCAACCCATCCGATCAACCTCCTTCGCCAACAATTCGTGGCGCGGAAGAGGGAGACCTGTGCAACTGCACCGCAACTCGTGCGGCACTCGGCCGACAGCTTCCATGGGTTCCGTTTTCGATTTGTTCTTCGTGATTCACTTCCGGAAGGCGGTTTTGATCTCGTCCAGGCTCACGCCGAGGATGCGGCGCGCGATGGGGTCGAGTTCGGCTTCGGTGCCTTGCAGGTGAAGCGTCGTGTGTACGTGCCGGGCGGATTTGCCCGGGGCCAAAGCGAGGGCAGGGGAGGAACTTTCCAGCTCGTAGAACTTGCCCAACTGCTTCGCACCCGGCTGCGGCGGGCCGTCGTTGTAGCTGTTGGCCACGTCGCCGCTGAACGGATCGTCCTGCAGTTTCCACATCGAGTTCACGTAGTTGGTCGCGCCCGGCGGCACGCTGAACTGTACCAACGTCAGCGTGTGATTCGCCGCGTCGTAACTGCCCAGCAACGGCTTCACCCGGCGCGGCGACAGGCCGATCTTGCTGCGGTGTTTCGCGTCGGCCCGGAAGAACAACACGCCGTCCTTCACGACCAACCGGTCGGCCGGCACCTTGCCGAAGTAGGCATCATTGACGATCGGCCCGCGCTCGGACTCCGGTCCCTTCTGGAACGGCACGACGATCGTCGATTCAAGCGAGGCGTTGAACATGCCAAGAATCCAGATCGAGAGCAGGCCGGAGTCCTTCGTCCACGCCTGCGTGCCGGTGTTCTTGACGAGGTTCACCGACTCGAACGCGACGCTCTGGATGCCCGCCGGGAGGGCGATGCCGAGCCGGCGCAGCCAGTCGGACGCCGGCCGCAGCCGCACTACGCGCGTCACTTCCAGGTCGAAGCGCGTGTTGGAGTAATTGGTAAGGTGAATCTGCTGGGTGCACACGACGCGATCCTGACTTTCGCGGAGGACCTTGAACGGCTCCGTGTCCAAGGCGGCGGGCGTGAACCAGTGTTCCAAATCGAACGGCGCGTCATGGGCGAAGAAGATCGAGAACTGGCCGCCCTCCGGCCCCAGCCAGAAGCGGTCCTCGCCACCGAACACGTTGATGTGCGGCTGAAGCTTGCCCGAGGCGATCAACTCGCGGTTCACCCAGCCGAAGCTGGTGCCGTTCGTGCCGGCCGCGGTGCTGGTCATCACCCGGCCCTGCCAAGCCGGCGCGACGACTACCTGCGCCTGGCCGGACTTGTCTTTGAGCACCACGACGGGCGTGTGCTGGCGGAGAAAATCAAGATCATCGCCGAAGCTGGCGGCGGAGGCGGGCGGATGGGCGACGGCGAGGGCGGTCATGGCGGTGAGGAGTACGAGGGTGGGTTTCATGTTGTATCGGATTCGCAGGGGGACTCAGTTCGTCGAGCGTGCCGGCGGCTTTTGCGCCTGCCAGGTCACGCGATCGGGCCGGGTCGGGCAGTTTCGGAAACGGCGCGTGCGGCTCGGTTTGGTACCAATACGCGACGCTGTAATAGAAGTTGCTGGTGCGGCGACCGCGAGCAGCAATAGGGCGACGAGACGCGCAGGTGACTGCATGGGCGAAGTATCCTGCAATGGTTCCCAGACTCAACCCGGAACGTGGCGGGGACGGCCAGCCGGTCGGCTCAGCAGCACCGCCGGACGCCGCGGTAACGGCGCTCGGTCACGGCCAGGTAAAGCCCGGCCTTGTCGTGGCGATGGCCGGGGTTCGCGAGTTCGCACGGCTCGGCGAGTTTGGCCGCGCGGTCGAGATCGGCCTCGCCGGAGAGTTCGCGTGCCAGCGCGTAGGCCAGCGCGAACAGGCCGAGCAGGTGCAGCGGTTTCGCGGCGGCCAGGGCGTAGTCGGGGAGCCAGACCGGCGGCGTCTCGCGGAGTTCGGCCAGGCGTTTGCGGGCCAGTAGGAGGATCCATTCGCGCACGCTCAACAGCAGGATCGCGAGGACGAGCACGATGAAGATGGCCGCCATGAACGCGTCGAGGACATTGTTGAAATGGAGCGTGCGGTTGACCTTCAAGTTTTTCTCCGCGGTGGCAAGGGCCTCGGCATTGCCCGCCGCCTGGGCCGCGGTCACGGCTTGTTCGAGCGCGGGCAGCTTGGAATCGAGCACCCTGGCCTGCGCAAAAAAGCCGATCCGCGGGTCGGGATGCCAGATCTTCTGAGCGCCAGCGGTGACGGTCACCGCGAGCAGCCATACGAGCGGGACGAAGACCACCAGCGCCAGCCAGGGCCGACCGACTTCGGACTTTGGACTTCGGACTTCGGACTTCTCCCTTGGCTCCCGGCCTTTCGCCAGTTGCATCTTCAGAATGATCGTCGTGGCCAGGCAGAGCGCGATCGCCGCGAGCATCTGGTTGGCGATGCCAAACAGTGGCCAGAGCGAGTTGATGCCGCCCAGCGGATCGCGCACGCCTTGAATCAAAAAATAGCCCCAGCCCACCACCATGAGCGAACTCGCCACCACGTTGGCGCCGAGGTTGCGCGTCTCGCCGAGCGGCTTCCAGGCGTTGCCCAGGAAATCCTGGAGGATGTAGCGCCCGACGCGCGTGCCGGCATCCAGCGTGGTGAGGATGAACAGCGCCTCGAACATGATCGCGAAGTGGTACCACAGGTCGAGCCAGCGGCCGTTGACGGCCTTCGAGAAAATGTGGGCCATGCCGACCGCCAGCGTGGCCGCGCCACCCGTCCGCCCAAACAACGTGTCCTCGCCCATTTGCCGTGCCAGCGACTCCATCTCGTCCTTCGTGACGGTGAAGCCGGTGGCGTTGACCTGTTGGACGGTATCGACCGCGCGGGCCTCTGCCGTGGCGCCGGCGCCCTTCACGTTCATGCTCAGATAAACGCCCGGTTCGAGCGTGCAGGCGGCTATCATGGCCATGATGGCGACGAGCGATTCCAGGCACATCGCGCCGTAGCTGATCGGCCGGGCGTAATGCTCGCGCGTGATCAGCTTGGGCGTGGTGCCGCTGGAGATCAGCGTGTGAAAGCCGGAGATCGCGCCACAGGCGATGGTGATGAAGCAGAACGGGAACACCTTGCCCGCCACCACGAGGCCCGAGCCGTCAGTGAACTTCGTCAGCGCTGGCATTTCCAGGTTCGGCAGTACCAAGAAGCAGCCCAGCGCGAGCGCGCCGATCGTGCCCAGCTTCATGAACGTGCTCAGGTAATCGCGCGGCGCGAGCAAGAGCCACACCGGCAGGACACTCGCCGCCAGGCCGTAAACGATGA
>JAKCAB010000208.1 GCA_021839785.1 bacterium
GCATTTGCCTGCGAACACGCGGGACGCGCGGCCGTCACCGCTCAGCAGGCACGCGAAAGCCTGGCTGACGACCTGCTGGATGTCTTTGCCATGTCCTCGCTGGAGCGCGCCGGTGGCCAACCGGACAACTCAGAGGCGGAAGTTTCGCGCCTCCGACCGGAGGCCCGGCGGGAACTCGCGGTCGAGCTGGCCGCCTTGGCGGCCGGGACGAATGCCCCGGAGGTCGAGGCCTGGCCGTATCGCTACGAAGAAGTCGTGCCGTTGCGCGCCTGGGTTGCCGCCCACCCGGCTGACGGGCAGGCTGCGCTCGCCTTGGGCCATTTGCTTTTCCAGCTTGGTCGCTACGCCGAAGGCCGCGCGATGTGGAAAAAGGCCGCCGAACTCGGTGCCGAACCGGTCATCGCCTGCCGCGCGCTCGGCATGGCCGCCAAAACCCTCGACGGCGACCTGAAGTCCGCGCGCGAGTGGCTGGAGAAGGCGAACCAAGCCGACCCCAAGGACTCCATCGTCGCCCGCGACCTGGCCAGAGCCCTGTTCGATCTGGCCGACAAAGCAGGTTCGGACGCGGACAAGCGCGCGTTGACCATCGAAGCCCGCGACCGGCTGCAAGGCGCGTTCGAGGAAGGCAAAGGCCGGTCGGACTTTGTCGCCTTGCTGGCCCGCGCGCACAACCGCCTGGGCGACTTCGCCGGAACGGCCAGACTGCTGGACTCGGTGCGCATCACCATCTGGGAAGGCGCGCACGAGGCGCACGATTTGTTCGCGGAGGCTCACCTCGCGTTGGGCGACGCGGAGATGCAAGCCGGCCACCCGGCCGCGGCTTTGGCCGAGTTCAACCGCGCGCTCGAGTACCCCAAGAACCTCGCGACCGGCAGACTCGAAACCACTCGCGAAGCCCACATCCACTACCGGCGCGGCAATGCTCTCGCCGCGTTGGGCCGACAAGACGAAGCCGCCGCCGCTTGGCGCCAGGCAGCGGACGAACCGCCTTCAAGCGACCAGCGAATCGAATCCGCTCGCGAGCAAGCCGCCGCCGCGCTTCAGGCGCTTTCGGTCAAGCATTGACCGCGTCAGGCCTTGTTTTCGGAGCATCGGATTGAGTCGGGTGCTGCCTGCACAATATCTGTCGTAATTGCGACAGATATTGTGCAATGACGATTTTCGTTTGGGTCCCCTCAACTTGCCGCGCCCACCACGCGCCGGGCCAGGGCGGAGAAAACTTCTTGGCGTCGCTGCCAGGCCTCGCGCCCCAGATAGCCTGCCGGCAGCAATGGCCCGGGGAGAAGTGGATCCCCGGTCACCGCCGCCTGCCACGCCGCACGCTCGACTCGCAACCATTGGGTCAGCTTCGCTCGCGCAAGGTCGGCGGATGCGGCTAAATCCAAGCCGCGACCTCCAACGTCGAGCCAAGCGGTGTAGCGTTGATTGATTTCCGCGAAGTCCCAGGCGGCTTCAACCAGACCGGCATCCGTGTTGGGCGGCACCGGGCGGCTGACCAGGACCGTGAAGGCCTCCGAACTGGGCTTCAACCGCTGGACCAGCGGCGGCTGCGAGTCGATGGGGTCGGGCGAGATCCAGACGATGTTTTGCAGGTAACCAAGCCGCTGGACATGCAGCCACCGGGACAGCCGCTGTCGCAGGCTGACTTCGTGAGACGGCAGATCGAAGATCACGAGCCGCCATTGACCATCCCACGGTCGCTTCCAACGCTCGACGGGGTCGAGTCCGCCCCAGGCCGCCTCGCGGCCTGCCGGGGTTGCGCGGCGAAAGGAACCCTCCTCGGTTCGCTCGAAATACTTAGCGCGTTCCAGGCTCCGCAGGCGAAGCCGGAGCCGATTCTGATGCTCCCAGGCGGCGAACGGTTGCAGGATGTTGGCCGGGGTTGGCCGCGCCAGCAGATCAAGGACACGCTGGAAAAGCAGGAGCCAATCGTGACTTTGGTGAGACGTGTTCATGCCCGGAGGTTGCACAATATCTGTCGCAATTGCGACATATTATGTGCAAGGAACAGACGGGCGGGCGAGCCCTGCGGGATTCGGTAAAACTCAATAGTGGGCGACGACCTCGATCTCGACGCGCGCGCCGCGAGGCAACGCGGCGACCTGGACAGTGCTCCGCGCCGGAAAATCGCCCGTGAAGAACCGCGCGTACACTTCGTTCATGGCCGCAAATTCCGACAGGTCCACCATGAACACGGTCGTCTTCACGACGTTGGCCCAAGTGAGCTTCTCCGCTTCGAGAATGGCCCGGACGTTGAGCAGCACGCGTTCGGTCTGGGCCTTGACATCGCCGGGCACGAGATTGCCGGTCGCCGGATCGAGTGGGATCTGGCCGGCGCAAAAAAGCAGGTCGCCGACGCGCACGGCGTGGCTGTAGGGACCGACCGGCTTGGGCGCGCCGGCGGGTTGGATCACAGTTTTTGTGGCCATAGGTTGGCACCCATCATGGGGCTGGACCGCGCGCTGTCGATCCTGAGTTGCGCTGAAGGTTCCGGGTGTCAGTGGCGTCGAGTTCTGGTAACGTTCCCCCGCAGACGCGCATGGACCAAACCGCAAGTTCCATTTCAGCGCTTGTGAAGTCCCGCCCGGCACGCACCGCAGGCCGACGCTGGCTGGCGGCGCTGAGCCTGGCGGTCCTAATGGTTCGGACCTGCGCAGCTACAGCGCCGCGACCGCCAGTTTTCCCGCCACTGGACCTGGGCGTCGCAGGCCTCGATGCCGGCGAAGTCCTGCTCGGCGAACTCGATTGCACTGCCTGCCACGCGCCGGAAGCCGCCGTGGTCGCGCGGGTGAACCGCAAGGCTGCGCCGCTGTTGGGCCAAGTGGCCACCCGCCTGAACCCGAGTTACGTCCGCGCCTGGCTGCTGGATCCGCTCGGCACCAAACCAGGCACGACCATGCCCGACGTGTTGCGCCGCTTGCCCGAAAGCGAGCGCGCCGCGGCGGCCGAAGAACTGACCCAATTCCTGTGGTCACTCGCAGGCGAAGCCGCGGCGCCAACGAGCGCCCCGGCGGGTACATTCCAGATTCAGCAAGGCCGCGTGTTGTATCACCAAGTCGGCTGCGTGGCCTGCCACGCGGCTTACGAACCGGCGGGTGCGCTCTTCGCCCAAACCAGCGGTGGCCCGACCGACCCGGACGCCGTCCGCTATGTCCTGAACAAGTTGCAGGAAACCTCGGTGCCGTTGCCCGACCTGGCGGCGAAATACCAGCCCGGCGCGCTGGCAAGCTTCCTCGCGGACCCGCTCGTCGCGCGGCCCGCCGGCCGGATGCCGTCATTCAAGCTCACCGAAGCCGAGGCGCGAGCGATCGCAGCTTACCTGCCGACCGTGACCGTCACAACGCCTCGCCCAGCCGCGAATGAACCTTTCGTGGCCGATCCGGCGAAGGCGCGGCGCGGGCGCGAGCGGTTCGCGCAACTGGGCTGCGCCGCCTGCCACGAGCTGGGAGGTGGCCTGGCTCCGATTGCCTCGGAACTTCAGGCCAAGCCGCTCGCCGGCTTGCAGGCGGACGCGGCTTCAGGCTGCCTCGCGTCCGAGCCTGGTCCCGCCGCGCCGCGGTATTTTCTGAGCGCCAGCCAGCAAGACGCTTTGCGCGCGACGCTGAGGAAGGTCACGACACTCGCCCAACCTGTGTCACCCGCCACGCGGGTGGTGCTCACGATGGCGCGGCTCGATTGTTACGCCTGCCATTCCCGCGACGGACTCGGCGGCCCCAGCCCGAGCCGCTCAGATTATTTCACGAGCTTGAGCGAATCGGACCTCGGCGACGAAGGCCGGATTCCGCCGCACCTCAGCGGCGTGGGCAACAAGCTGCGGCCCGACTGGCTTGGGCAGGTGCTGACCAATCAAGGCGCGGTGCGGCCGTACATGGCGGTGCGGATGCCGCAATTCGGCACGGCGAACGTCGCTCACCTGGTGGCTGACTTCGCCGCCGCCGATGCCTTGCCGAATTTTGAAAAGTCGGCGCCGCTGGGCGATGCCGCGGCGGGGCGCGAACTGGTGGGCTTGCCGGGCTACGGCTGCATCAACTGCCACACCTTCGGCCCGCATCCCTCGCTGGGCATCTCGGTGATGGACATGACGCAGATCGCCAAGCGACTGAACTGGGACTGGTTCCGGCGTTACGTCGTGGACCCCGTCTCGTTGCGACCCGGCACGCGCATGCCGAGCTTCTGGCCGGATGGCAAGGCCACGGTCAAAACGATCCTCGACGGCGACACGCAACGCCAAGTGGCGGCGATTTGGGCGTACCTCTCAAAAGGGGTCGAGGCCGCGCCGCCGCCGGGCTTGCTGGAAAACCTCCAGCAACGCACAGCCGGACCGAAACCGGACTACGAGTGAGCGGCGCGGCTGGCTTCGCCGCCGACTTCGCTGTCCGCGCCGCCAGCGGGCGAAGGCGGATCTGCCGGCGGCGGGGCGGTGCTTTCGCGGATTGCCAGTTCAGCGGGCAGACGCCGGCTTTCGACCGGTTCGCCCCGCAACAACGCCTGCATGAGTCCCATCGCGGCCACGCCGAGCCGGTATTTGGGTTGGCGGACGGTTGTCAGCGGCACCCGAAGGTGTTCGCTGGTCAGAATATTGCCAAATCCCGCCACCGAGACGTCTGCCGGAATGCGCCAACCCTGGCGGAGCACCACGCCCGCCGCGCCGATCGCGACCAAGTCGTTCACAGCCTGGATCGCGGTGGGCCGGAGGCCTTCGTTGATCATGCGCAACGCCGCCTGGGCGCCATCTTCGATCGCCGTGCCGGCGTTGAACACCAACCGGTCGTCAGGCTCGAGGCCGGCTTCGCGCAAGGCACGACGATACCCTTCCAGGCGTTCGCGCGCGGCGGGCGAGGTGGGCGCCCCGGCGAAGAAGGCGATGCGGCGGTGGCCCAACTCGAGGAGGTGGCGCGTGACCGCTGCGCTGGCGAGCAGGTCTTCGACCGCCACGCTGGGAAAGTCCCGGCAGAACGGGGCGGGGTGGCCGAGCAAGACGACTTTCGTGCCGCGTTGCTTCAATTCGCGGTAAACCGGCGCCTCGGGTGCGAGCCGATAGACCGGCAGGAGAAACAGACCTTCGATGCGCCGGCCGAGCAGGCGTCGGATGCAGGTTCCCTCGATTTCCGGCTGTCGCAGCGTGTGCGCCAGCAGCAGATCGTAGCCGCTGGCCCGCGCCTGTTCTTCCAGCGCCAGCAGCATTCGCGCGTGGATCGGATCGGTGACGGTCGGGATCAACACGCCCAGCAGACCGGTGTTGCGCGTGCGCAAGCCGCGCGCCGAGATGTCCGGCACGTAACCCATCTCGGCGGCCAGAGCACGGATGCGCTCCCGCGTCGCCGCCGACACTTCGGAAGTGCCGCGCAACGCGCGCGACACCGTCATGACCGTCAATCCGGCGCGCGCGGCGATGTCTTTGAGGCGAACCATGAAAGGAGTTTTGTTTGCGGCGTGCCCGGTCAGCTCTGGGTTCAGACGTTCGAGCCGCTCCAATTCAGTTTCTGGCGCAAAGTCCCAAAAAACGAATCTCCCGGCACCCGCACCAGGTGGGCACTGTGCCGGCTGCGGCGGATGGTTAGGGCCTCGCCGGCTTCGAGCCGGGCGCGCATCAAGCCGTCGGCCGCGAGGAACGTCTCCACGCGCTGGCTGAGCAGGCGCACCTCCAACGTGGCGTCCAGGCGGACGATCACCGAACGATTCGACAGCGTGTGCGGACAAATCGGGGTCAGCGCGAACACCTCGGCCTGCGGACTAACCACGGCGCCGCCCGCCGCGAGCGAGTACGCGGTCGAGCCGGTCGGCGAACTCACGATCAAGCCGTCGCCGCGGTAGCTGGTCAGCACCTCGCCGTTGACCTTGACCTCGAGTTCGATGAGGCGCGGGACCGAGCCGCGGCTCACGACGAAATCGTTCAACGCCAGTTCCACCACGGAACCTTGCGCCAGCGAGCCGTCGGCTTCGATCAACGAACGCGACTCCACGCCGCACCGGCCGGCCCAGACTTGAGCGAGGGTGGCTTCGAGCCCGCGGGCCGAACTGGCGGTGAGAAAACCCAGCGTGCCTAGGTTCACGCCCAGGATCGGCGTGTTGCTGCCGGCGGTGTCGCGGGCCACGCGGAGCATTGTGCCGTCGCCACCGAGCACGAGCAGCAAATCGGCCCGGCGCGCGAGCTCCGCATCCGTGGCGCACGTCGCCAGTTTGAGCCTGGCCCAGGCGGCGGTGGCCGCGTCGGCGAGGACTTCGCAACCGCGCGTGGCCAGCAAGGCCAGCGCGCGGCGGGCGAGTGCGCGGGCGGCGGGTTTCTCCGGGTTGGCCACCAGGCCCACGCGGCGGATCGGATCAGTCAACTTTTTCAAGCAGCGCCAGAAATTCCTTGTTGCCCGCGGGTCCCAGCAAGGGCGATTCGGTCACCCCCCGCCAGCGCAACCCCGGCAACGCAGCCACGAAGGCCTCCAGTTCGGCGAGCACCCGTCGGTGCACGGCGGGGTCGGTGATGACGCCGGCTCCGCGGTCGGCCTCGGCTTTGCCGGCCTCGAACTGGGGCTTGATCAGCGCGACGACCTTACCGGAAACCGCGAGCAAGGCAACCACCGCCGGCAACACCTGCCGCAACGAAATGAACGAGCAATCCACGGTGACCAGGTCCACCGGCGCGAACGGCGCGGGGAATTGCGCCGACGTCAGGTGGCGGGCGTTGGTGCGCTCCATGACCATCACGCGCGGATCCTGCCGGAGCTTCCACGCGAGCTGGCCCTGGCCGACATCGACGGCATAGACGCGGACCGCGCCGCGTTGAAGCAGGCAATCGGTGAACCCGCCGGTGGACGCGCCCAAGTCCACCGCCACGCGCCCGGTCACATCGAGACCGAAGTGCGTCAGCGCGTGTTCGAGCTTGTGACCGCCGCGGCTGACATACTTGTCCACGGCCGCCAGCCGCAAGTCGTCGGTGGGCTTGACGGGGTCGCTGGGTTTGCGGGCGATCTGGTCGTTGACCAGCACCTGCCCGGCAAGCACCGCCCGGCGGGCCTTTTCGCGGCTGTCGCACAAGCCGCGGGCAACCAATTCCTGATCGAGGCGGGACGTTGTTTTCACCGGGTGGCGTCGGTCGTTGGCGACAAGTCTGAGTCCGACGCCCCCGCCGGGCGAGTTCGATTTCCTGGCGTCGCCAATTCGATGCGCAGGCGCCACAACGGAGTCTCCGTCAGGGCGCTGATTTGAAATCTCGATCCGGCCGGGCGCGGTCAGGCCTTCACCGGGGCGCAAGCGACGCGCGGGGAACGGTGGGGCGGGGCGTCGATCCCAAGGTGCGCGGTCCGCGCCAGGCGTGAGGCGTCGGGCCGCCGCCGCGGAAACCAAAGCTCAGCGTTGGCGGATAAGAGTAGGCCAGCGCGAAGGACGGTCGCAACGCGAAGGGATGGTAATCCCAGTACGCGTAAGGCGAAGCGAACGAGGCCATCCGTTGGTCAATGGAGGCCAGCGTTCGCGGGTAGGCGTAATGGTACCACCAGAAATCGTAACCTTCGGGGTCGAAGCCGGCGCTGGGCAGCGGCAAGGTCGGAGGGGGCGTGGCCGCGCGGGCTTGCTGGAATTGCTCCCGGAGTTGGACGCCGCGCTTGATGATCGCCTCGGTGATTTCGTCGCTGACGCCGTGCTTTTTCAAGGCGAGCAAATCAGCGGGGGTGGGATCGAACGGGATCAGCGAGCTTTCGACGTAAGACTTGATGACGTTGGTCGAGACACCGCCTTCGACCATCTGCAGGATGGCGTCGATGCTGGGCGAATGTCGTTCCAACGCGGTGCGAGTTGGCTCGGCCGCCGGCGCAGCCTCACTGGCGGGTTTCACGGTCGAGGTGTCTTTGGCGGGGGCCGCCGTGACCGGTGCGGTGGAGGTCCTTACCTCCTGGGCTATGCCGGCTGACACCAAGACGACCGCCATCGTCGCCGCAGCCATGAACCGTCGTGCGCTCTGGTTTTGAAGTGCCCGCACCTGCCTGTTTTGGTGAGATGTTTTCATGCGCCGGCCATCGCCGTGGTGCTGTTGATCTGGCTCATTATCGGCCTTGCCCGGTGGTTTGCAAGTAACGGCAAAGCCACGGTTTACTGGCGGCGGGCGCTGCCGGGTCTGTGCTTGGTGGTTGCGCTCGTGAGAGCGCGGCAAACCTCCAGACCACCAAGCCAAACAAAGCGGCCGCGCCCTTACGGGCGCAGCCACCGCGCGAAGCTCGGGCGCGAATCAGCCGAACACCGGCTCGCTGCCGTCGATCATCTTCACCTGGTTGTGCTCGAAATACTCTTTCGTCAACGCCTGCATCATCTTGCCGCGCTGGTCGAAAAGGCGTTTGAGCTTGCGCGGCTCGTGCTTGGCCAGCGCGTAATGGGTGAGGATCGGCATCGCGATCGTGGTGTCCGTGTAACAAACCACCGCGTCGGGGAGCTTGGTCGGGTCCACCTTGCCCCAGCTCACCGCTTCGCTGGGCGTCGCGCCGGAAAGGCCGCCAGTGTCGGGCCGGGCGTCGGTCACTTGCAGGAAGAAGTCCTGGCCAAATTCCTTGATCCGGAGCACCTCCTGGATTTGCGGTTCGGTCTGGAGCATGAAGTTCTTCGGGCTGCCGCCACCCCAAAGCACCACGCCGCTCCGACCGCCGGCGCGCTTGGCGGCAAGCACGTAGGCCGTCGTCTCGTTCACGTCGATGCTCGGGTTGACGCGCAGTTTGTTGCCGCGCAACTCGACGCCAGCGACGTTCATGCCGATGGTCGAGTCGCCGGGCGAACTTGTGTAACAAGGCACTCCGGCGCGATAGGCCGCGGCCATCACGGACACGTCTTTGAGCTTGTTCTTGCGTTCCCATTCCGCGGCGTACTTGCCGATCAGGTAATGCAACTCGGCCGAGCCCATTTCCTTTTGAAACTCCGGCTGGATGAGGATCGAGCGCAGGATTTCGTCGGTGGCCATCAGGCCGTCCGAGTATGGGATCAGCACGTCGTAGATGCGGACGAGGTCGTTTTCGCGCAGGTCGCAGTCGTCGAACTTGAAGCTGCCGACGTGGACCGGGTAGTTCAGCGCGAAGTGCAGGTCATGGTAAAGGTTCGCGCCCGTGGACACGATCCAGTCCACGAAACCGGCCTTGATGAGCGGGATGATGCACGAACATCCCAAGCCCGCCGGCGTGAGCGCGCCCGAGACGCTCATGCCGATCGTCACGTCCGGGGCGAGCATCTTCTCCGCGAAAAGCTGGCAACCTTCCCGGAGCCGCGCTGAGTTGTAGGCGAGGAACGTCTCGTCCACGAGCTTCTCGACGCTTTCCTTGCCGGTCAGGTTCTTCGGCTGGATGCGCTGGCCGGACATGTACTGCTTCTTGTGCGGACACTGCTTCTCGATCAGCCAGTCCGGCGTCTCGGTGAGGTCTTTGCGGTAACGGGCGTTTGCGGGCCGTGTATGTGATCGCGTTCCCATAATGAACTCAATTTCGTTGCCGGGGGAAAATACGGGCGCACGCGCGGATGCCAATCACCAAATGCGAATCGCGCACGGGCAAGGTGGATCGGCCCGCAGCTCACCACGGCTTCACGGCGTTCATTTCCTTCACGATGGCGCGGCGCACCGCCAGCGCATCGATGCTGCCCAGCTCGCGATACAGGATTTTCCCCTCCGGCGAGATCAACACCGTGAACGGCACCGGCCCCGGCCAGTCGGGGTCGAAGGCGTTCATCAACTTCTCCCGGTCGGCGGAAGCGAAGATCAGGTTCCGATTCGAGGCCTGCTGTTTCTTCAGGAAGGCGAGCACCGCCGGCTCCTCGTCGGGGCGGTTCACCGCAACCGTCACCAACTCGAAGTCGCGATGGCGGTACATGCGGTTGATCGTGACAAACTCCGAAAACTCCGCGACGCACGGCGCGCACCAGGTGGCCCAAAAGTTCACGAGGCGGAATTTGCCCGAGTCGTTTTTTCGCAACGCGGCGAGCGCGGCCGCATCCGCCTTGGCCAACGTCACCGGCTCCGCGGCGAGCTTTTCCAGGTAAGCCTTGACCGAATCGGCTTTGCCGGCCCACTTCACCGAGCAGCCCACGACCTTGGTTTTCGTCACCGGCGGCTCCTTGCCGGCAAGCACGGCGTCCAGCGCATCGCGCAAGTAGTGAACTTTGACATGCTGGACACGCTCGGAATCGTCGATGGCGCCCGCGTACCGGAGCTTGCGGCTGGCGTCGAACAGGAAGGCGTGCGGCGTGGCGACCGGCCCGTAAGCCCGCGCGACTGCCTCGGTGTCGCCGTCGTAAAGGTACGGAAAATTGAAGCCGTGGTCGCGCGCCCGGATTTTCATCTCCGCGAACGTGTCGCTCAAGTCGGTCCAACCCAGCTCGTCGAGGCGCACCGACTTGGGATCGTTGGGCATGATCGCCACCACCGCGACGCCTTTCGGCTGGTAATCGGAGACGAGTTGTTTGAGCCGCTCCTCGTAGTACTGGGCGGTCGGGCAATGGTTGCAGGTGAACACCACCACCAGTGCTTTGGCGGACGCGAAATCCTGGAGCGCGTGCTCCCGACCGTCCACGCCCGGCAAGTCGAAATCGGGGGCCAGACTCCCCAAAGCCAACGTCGGGGGATTGTCCGCCGCCCACGTTCCCAGGACGAACGCAATGCTGGTCAAGGCCAAGAGAAATTGAGGTTTCACACTTCCGAGCGTGCCGCCGAGGCCAAACGAAAGCAATGTCGATCAAAGTGCCGCCGAAACCCCAATCGCCGTGCTACCGCCGATCGCACCGCCTTGAGGCGCGAGTGCGTCACCGGCTGGGCGACGGACCTCGGCCAGAAGCCGGTATTGCGCACAAAATCGGACCGTAATACGCTGCGGGCATGAATACGATTTCGCTCAAGTTGCCGGATCGCCTGTTGGAATTATTGGAGCAGGAGTCTCGTGCCCGGCGCACCACGAAGTCCTCGTTGGTCCGGGAGTGTCTCGAGAAAACGCTGGCGGCGCACGCGGCGGGCGGCGAGGCCACCTGCTTTGACCTGGCGCGTGACCTGGCGGGATCGGTGAAGGGTCTCCCGCGCGATCTGGCCACCAACCCGAAGTATCTGGCGGGCTTTGGCCGGTGAAACACATGGTGCTACTCGACACCGGGCCGCTGGTAACTTTTCTCGCCGCCGGGCTGAAGCACCACGTCTGGGTCTGTGAGCAGTGGCAGCGTTTGCGTCCGCCGCTGCTCACCTGCGAGCCGGTGTTGACGGAGGCCGCCTTCCTTCTGAAGCGGGAAGGCCGGGAGACCGACCCGATCTTTGCCCTCCTGGAACGTGGGGTGTTGCGAGTGGGGCTGGAGATCGAGGATCAACTGGCGGATTTACGGGCGTTGTTGCGCCGTTACCGGGATCGCCCCATGTCCCTGGCCGATGCCTGTCTCGTCCGGCTCGCCGAATTGCACGCTGGCAGCGTCATCTTCACCTTCGACACGGATTTTCGGATTTATCGTCGCCAC
The DNA here is from genome assembly GCA_021839785.1 of bacterium. The sequence continues at coordinate 11,455 of JAKCAB010000208.1, forward strand.
GGCAACAAGGTCATTCCGGTGTTGATGCCGGGAGAATGAAGCCGTGAGAGGGACGGAACCAGATTCTTGCCAAGCAGCACGGATGCACGCTCCGTCACTTGTCGAGCGCTTCAAAGGGGCGGGAAATCCCCAGTCACGACCGGCCACTTCCATTCCCAAGTTCGTGCCGGAGTTGGCGGTCAATCCAATAGCCCATGAGGGCATCATTTCGAGGCGCTGAAAATGCGGTTGGCCTCTTCGAGCGATTCTTTGGAGCCGATGTCGTACCAGAGGCCCGGCACGCGCCAAGTGTACACGGCCACGCGCGGGTAGAGCCATTCCACGAGGCGGCCCGGCTGGTCCGGGTTGTTCTTCTCGGCGATGTACCGGTGGATCATCGGGAGGAGGTGCCGCGGATAGTAGTACAACGCGATGCCGGTGAGGGTACTGTGCGGTTTCGCCGGCTTTTCCTCGAAGTGGGTGATCCGGCCCGAGTTGTCGGTGTCGATGGCGTTGTACTTTTTGATGAGCTCGAGGTTGCCCACGTCATAGACCCCGAGCACCGCCGCGTTTTTCGCGCGACAGAACCGGCCAAAATCCGCCAGCGGCTGGCTGAAAAGATTGTCCCCCGCCACGATCATCAGGTCGTCGTCCACCTGCTCGCGGGTGAGCACGAAGTGAATGTCCCCGATCGCGCCCAGCTTGTTGCTGTCGTCGGTCGAGCCGTCGTTCACGATGGTGAAATCGAGCGCGCGTTTGTCGCGGCGGTAATGGTCCGCCCAGCTTTGGAAATGGCCGACGAACTTCGCGTTCGTGACCACATAGACGCGGTCGATGCCGTCGATGGCCGCCAGGTTGTCGAGCACATGCTCCACCATCGGCTTGCCGGCGACGGGCAGCAGCGGCTTGGGCTGGTCTTTGGTGAGCGGGTACAGGCGGGTGGCGTAGCCGGCGGCGAGAATCAACAACTTCATGGTCGATGCATCGAACGTTTCCAATTCCAGGCAAGCCGCGGCTCACTCCGTGAACAAGCTGGGCGCCACGGATTGAGCCAGGTCGCGGCACCGGCCCAGAATCGCATGGCCGTCTTCGCAGCCAAGCGCGAAATCCGCCAGTTCCGTCGCCTCGGTGCGCTTGAGTCGGCGGATGATGAACTTCACCTCCGGCACCCGGCCCGGCGCGGCGCTGAGTTCGTCGGCGCCCAGCCCGATCAGCAGCGGCGCCAGCACGGGTTCCCCCGCCATCTCGCCGCACACGCCCACCCAGATGCCGCGGGCACGCGCCGCCTCCACGGTCAGTTTGATGAGGCGCACCACGGCGGGGTGCGTCGGCTCGTACAGCTTCGCGATCTTGGGGTTCATGCGGTCCACCGCGAGCGAGTACTGGATCAAGTCGTTCGTGCCGATGCTGAAGAAGTTCACGCGCTGGGCCAGCGAGTCGGCAATCATCACGGCCGACGGAATCTCGATCATGACGCCGACTTCGAGCGTCTCGTTGAACGGCTGGCCTTCGGCGCGCAGCTCCTGCTTGCACTCGTCCAGCAGGGCGGTGGCCTGGTTCAGCTCGTCGAGGCCCGAAATCATCGGGTACATGAGCTTGACGTTGCCGAAGGCGCTGGCACGGAGGATCGCGCGCAACTGCGTCTTGAACATCGCCTGTTCCTGGAGGCAAATCCGGATCGCGCGCCAGCCCAGGAACGGATTTTTCTCGGCCGGGCCTTCCGGCGAGCCGAACATCTTGTCCCCGCCGAGGTCGAGCGTGCGGATGATCACCGGCGCCGGCCGCAGTGCCGCCGCCACCTCGCGATACGCGGCAAACTGCGTCTCTTCGCCGGGGGGCGTCGGCCGGTTCAGGAACAGGTACTCCGTGCGAAACAAGCCCACGCCTTCGGCGCCGTGCGTCTGCACGTCGGCGATTTCCTGCGGGCCCTCGATGTTCGCCGAAAGCGTAAAGTGACTGCCGTCCAACGTGGTCGCCGGCTGTTCCTTCAATTCGCGGAGCTGGCTCTGGATCGCGAGCCGGCGCTGCTCGATCTGCCCATACTCGTAAAGTATTTGGTCCGTGGGCTCCACGATCAGCCGCCCGCCGAAGCCGTCCAGCAACGAGTACTGCCCGGTGCGCAAATGGTGCAGCGCATCGGTCAGCCCCGTCACCGCCGGGATTTGCAGCGAACGGGCGAGGATGGCGGTGTGCGAGGTCTCGCTGCCCTGCTCGGTGGCGAAGCCGAGGACGAATCGCCGGTCCAGCGTGGCGGTTTGCGACGGCGTCAGGTCATAGGCCACCACAATGCAGGGTTCGTGCAGGCGGCTGAGGTCGGACGGCAGTTCCTGGCCCAGCAGGTTGTGCAGGACGCGATCCGCCACGTCGCGCAAGTCCACGGCGCGCTCGCTCAGGTACGGATCCTCCACCGCGCTCAACGTGGTGAGGTAGCGTTGGCAAAAATCGTGGAAGGCGAATTCGATGCCGACCTTCTCGCGCTTCATCTGGCTCAGCACTTCGTCGTGCAGGAACGGATCGTCCAGCACGAGCAGTTGCGCGTCGAAGATTTGCGGGTCGCCGCCGCCGATGCCGTTGGCCACCCGCTCCTGGACCGCCAGCAATTGTTGACGCGTCAGCACCAAGGCCTCCTCCAGGCGCTGGATCTCCGCAAGAAAATCGGCCTCGGTGATCGACCGGCGATCGACCTGCAACGTCCGGGCGCTGGCCAGCACGAACAGCCGGCCCCGACACACCCCGCGCGAGACGGGTATGCCTTGGAGCACCAACTTGCCTGGCTTGCCGGCTTCCGACATGCTGCCTACATACCGCTCCCCGGCCAGCGTGAAAACCAAATTCCGGCGCGGCGCCCGAATCCTGAGCCGGAACGAAGCCCCCGGTAAAGGAAGCGCAGTGGAGCCGAAGACCAACCACTTTTCTGTCACAATTGCGACATTTTTTGTGCCCTGCGGGTGAACTGAAACACCGCGAGGGCGAGGACCAGTCGCCGCCACGCCCGGAACCGGCGGCTGGCCACGGACGACCCAACCGCGCTCCGCTTCGCTCAGGATTCGGGCGTCCAACCGGCCCCGGCATTGGGCTGGCCTTCGCCGCGACGGCAGGCTACCGTGCGCCAATGACAGCGAAAACTACTCCCTTTCGGTTCGGGTTCGGCCTGGTCGCCGGTCTCGTGCTCGCAGCGCTGGTGCGCGCTCAGGACGCCGCCGCCAAGACCCCGCAAGAAATCCTCGGCGCGGCGGTCGGCAAGCTGGTCGCGCTTGTCGAACCGGCCGCTGGCACGCCACCGCAGACGCTGTCCACGACCCTCAAGATTGTCAGCGCCGAAGGCTTGGGCGCGGGCCCCGCCGGCCACACCGTTGACTTGGCGTTCCAGGCGCCAGACCGGCTGCAGGTTTCCACGGCGATCGAAGGCCGCACCCTCGAACTCGGCCGCAACGGCCAGCAGCTTTGGCTGTTCGCGCCGGCCAAACACTTCGGCGTGGTCGGCTCGCCGGACGTGCCGCGTTTCCTGACCGAGCCGGACAAGAAAGACGGCACCCACCTTCCGCCCTTCAAGCTGCCGTTGCCCAAGGAACAACTGCTGCTCCTGCCGTTGTTGTTTCAGCTCGAGTCGCTGCCGCCGGAAACGGTCAACGGCGTGCCCTGCCACGTGGTGCGCGGCACTCCGCAGCCCCAGGCCATCACGGCATTGAAGATTCCGCCGGGCCAACTCACGGTCTGGGTGCGCGACACCGATTCCTTGCCCGCCCGCGTCGGGCTGGCCGACGACCAAGGCCACCGGCTCCTGATCGAATTTCAAGACCTCGCCCTGACCGAAGCGCGCCCCGCAGACGCCTGGGCACTCCACGCCGGCGCGGACGCCAAGGTCGAAACGGTCGCGCTGTCGCACCTCACGCGATTCATCCCGGCGGCGCTGTCCTTGCTCAACCAGCACATCCCCACGTTGGGCCCCGCGACCGGCGAAAAGAAGCTGCTCGCCGTCGAAGGCGCGGGCCGGCTCGAAGACCACGACGGCACGAAAGTGCTGTTCCTCAAAGGCAACCCCGAGGAAATGGGCCGCCAGCACGGCGTCTTGATGCGGCGACAGGTGCACGAACTTGTGGACAAGATCCTGTACGGCGTGGGCGTCGGCAGTTCATTCCAGAAAGGCCGGTGGTTCTTCGGCGAAATCGAGGAAGCGCAGCGCCGGATCGAGCCGTTCATCGACCCGCGTTACTTGCGTGAAATGGATGCCATCGCGCTCGCCGCCAACCTCGACAAAGAAGAACTCCGCCTGGCGAACTTTTTCCCCGAGCTGTTCCATTGCAGCGGCTTCGCGGTCTTCGGGCGGGCCACCGTGGACGGCCGGCTTTACCACGGCCGGGTGCTCGATTACCTGCGCGGCGTCGGCCTTGAGCGCAATGCCGTTGTGATCGTCCACCAACCCGACTATGGCCACGCCTGGGTGAACGTCAGCTACGGCGGATTTGTGGGGTCGGTCACCGCCATGAACGAAAAGCGCATCTCCATCGGCGAAATGGGCGGGCGCGGCGAAGGTCATTGGGACGGCAAGCCGATGGCGCAACTGGTCCGCGAAGTCATGGAAAAGGCCTCCACGCTCGACGAAGCAGTGGCCATCATGCGCCGTGGACCCCGCACGTGTGAGTACTATTACGTGATCGCCGACGGCAATGCGAAGCAGGCCGTGGGCATCGCCGCCACGCCGGACACTTTCGAGGTGATCCATCCGGGCGAGGCTCATCCGCGCTTGCCGCATCCCGTCCCCGACGCTGTGTTGTTGAGCGCCGGCGACCGGTACGAAAAGCTCGTTGAACGCGTGAAGGCCGGGTACGGCAAAATCGACGCCGAGGCCGCCCGCCGGCTCATGGAACGCCCGGTGGCGATGAACTCGAACATCCATTGCGCGCTCTTTGAGCCGGAGACGCTGGATTTCTGGGTGGCGAACGCGGATTCCCAGAACGTCGCCAGCCATTGCCGTTTCACGCACTACAACCTCGCCGACCTGTTGAAGAACCCGCCCCCGGCGTCCGTGGCCACCACGGCAAGTCGCTGACCCGACGCCGCAGAATCCAGCATCGTCTCGCGCGTGAAAGGCCGTTGGCCAGAGTTGCTGCGCGCCGCGGAGGAGGAAGTCCGCGGCACCTTGCGCCGCTTGCCGCGGAAGTTGCGTCCGCACGCCGAGGCCTTGCCGGTGATTTATGAGCCGCAGCCGAACGAAGCCATCTTGGCCGACGGCTGGGAGCCGGACCTGCTGGGGCTTTTTGTGGGCAAGGCTTACGGCGAGGAGGAAAGCGGTTTCGCCGACGTGCCGCCGCAGATTCTGCTCTTCCTCGAAAACCTCTGGGACTTTGCCGAGGGTGACGCGGAAATTTACCGTGAGGAAGTCCGCACCACCTACTTGCACGAGCTGGGCCATTACCTCGGCTTGGACGAAATCGACCTCGAAGAACGCGGGCTGGACTGAATCACGCTGCTGTTCGCCAAGGCCGAACCGCGGTTCCGCCGGCACACGACCGTCCAAGCCACTGGGCGCAAGATGCGTCCAACCCAAATCCGGGGGTGACACGCTCACCAAATGCGCAATCCGGCTTGAAGGACGGTAGCCAGCTATTGTGGCCGACATGGTGGCAATCCACATTATGTTGTGGTTTTCGCCTTTACACTCGGTTCATCCGGGAGTAAGTGTCTTACCCGGATGCATCTGAAGAACCTGACAGCGCTGGGGTTTAAGTCCTTCGCGGACAAAACCTCTCTGGATTTCCGGCCAGGCATCACGGCGATCGTCGGCCCCAACGGTTGTGGTAAATCCAATATTGCGGACGCCATTCGTTGGGTGCTCGGCGAGCAATCCGCCAAAGCCCTTCGTGGCGGCGAAATGGCGGACGTTATCTTTAACGGCACCGATCAACGCCGGTCTTTGGGCCTGGCGGAGGTTTCTTTGACGATCGGCGGGGTGGATCAGGAACATCTCAAAGCAGCCGGCGTCGAACTGGGTTACGACGAACTGACCATCACCCGCCGCGTTTTTCGCGATGGCGGCAGCGAGTATTTCATCAACAAGACCGCCTGCCGGCTGAAAGACATCCAGCAATTGTTCGCTGGCACGGGCATGGGCCGGGCCAGTTACAGCATCATGGCCCAAGGCAACATCACCCAGTTGTTGTCCAGCAAGCCGGAGGACCGCCGCTTGGTGTTCGAAGAGGCGGCCGGCATCACTCGCTTCAAGAGCCAGAAGCGCGAGGCGCTGCGCAAACTCGAGTTGACCGAGCAGAACCTGCTGCGGATTTCCGACCTGATCCGCGAGGTCAAACGCCAGATCATTTCGCTGCAACGCCAGGCCGGCAAGGCCCGCCGCTACAAGCAACTGATGAGCGAGTTCCAGCACTTGGAAACCCAGCTCGCCCGGCACCAGTACGACGTGCGCCAAGGCGAGATTGCCGAACGCCAGACCCGCCTGGATCAGCTCCGGTCCGAGATCGAGACGGGCAGCGACCAGATCCTGCGGACCGAAAACGACCTTGCCCAACTCCGGGTCCAACTCGCCGAACTCGAACACGAGATCGCCGGCGCCCAACAGCGCGGGCTCGAGC
>JAKCAB010000706.1 GCA_021839785.1 bacterium
CAAGGCGGGCGTGGCCGAAGCCACGACCATGCTCGATTACGCGAGCGTCACGGCGCCGTTCGACGGCGTGGTGGCCCGAAAGTTCGCCGACGTGGGCGATCTCGCGTCGCCCGGCCGGCCGCTGGTCGAGCTGGAGGATCCGTCCGCGTTGCGGCTGGAGGCCGACGTGTCCGAGGCGTTGATCGGCCGCATTCAAACCGGCGCGAAGATGACCGTGCGTGTGGCCAGCCTGGATACGCCCCTCGAAGGGGTCGTGAGCGAAATCTCGCCCGCCGCCGATCCGAACAGCCGCACGTTCCGCGTGAAGTTCGATCTGCCACCGACCGCCGGTTTGCGGCTTGGCCAGTTCGCCCGCGTCCTGGTGCCGTTGGGCGAAGTCCAGGCGGTCTGCGTGCCGACCGGCGCGGTGGTGCAGCGCGGTCAGATGCAGATGGTTTTCGTCGTCGATGGCCAGAAAGCGCGGATGCGCCTGGTCAAGGTGGGCAAGCCGCTGGGCACAGACGTGGAAATCCTTTCCGGCCTCGAAGCGAGCGATCAAGTTGTCGTGGGCGGCGCAGCCAATCTGCTCGATGGCCAGCCGCTCCAGGTCCAGTAATCGCCGCCTTCCGCCGCGCGGCCGTGCAACCCAATTTTCCGATCGTCGGGACTACATGCCATCCATGAAGCCTTCGTCCTCCAGTTCTTCGCCCGCTCCGCTTGGCCTGGCCGGCCGGGTGGCCCACGCGTTCATCGATTCGAAGCTGACCCCGCTCGTCGTCCTCACCGCCATTTTGCTGGGCATCGGCGCGATCATCCTGTTGCCGCGCGAGGAAGAGCCGCAGATCAAGGTGCCCATGATCGACGTCATGGTCGGGATGCCCGGTTCGAGCGCGAAGGAGGTCGAGGAGCGCGTCACGCGGCCGATGGAGAAATTGCTCTGGGAAATCCCCGGCGTGGAATACATCTACTCGACTTCCCGCGAAGGCCAGAGCTTGGTCATCGTGCGCTTCAAGGTGGGCGAGGACGTCGAGAAGAGCCTGGTGAAGCTGAACCAGAAACTCGCCTCCAACTTCGACCGCATCCCGCCGGGCGTCACCTTCCCGCTGATCAAGCCCAAGTCCATCGACGACGTGCCGATCCTGGCGCTGACCTTTCACAGCGACAAGTACGACCACCTGACACTGCGCCGGTTGGTGGCCCAGGTGGACGACGCGGTCAAGCAAGTGCCGCTCGTGGCCGAGACCACGATCATCGGCGGCGCGAAACGGCAGGTGCGCGTCCTGATCGACCCGGTGCGGCTGGCCGCGCGCGGGCTCACGCCGGCGGGCCTGGTGCCGATGCTCCGCCAAAGCAACCGCCAGTTCACGTCGGGGGCGCTCACCACCGGCGACCGCGAAGTGATGGTGGAAACCGGCGGCTTTCTCGCGAACGCGCAGGACGTCGGCAACGTCGTGGTGGGCGTGTTCGGCGGCAAACCGGTCTATCTGCGCGAGGTCGCCGACATCGTGGATGGCGCGGAGGAGCCGTCCCAGTACGTGTTCTTCGGTCGCGGCCCGGCGGAGGGCGGTCCCGCGCCCGACCAGCCGGCGGTGACGCTGAGCATCGCCAAGCGCCCCGGCGCGAATGCCATTGACGTGGCGCACGCGGTGTTACGGAAGGTGGAGACGTTGAAGGGCCGAATCATCCCGGAGGACGTCCACGTCACGATCACTCGGAACTACGGCGAAACGGCGGCCGAGAAGTCGAACGAACTCCTGCTCCACATGGGCATCGCCGTGATCAGCGTATCCTTCCTCATCTTGCTCGTGCTCGGCTGGCGCGAGTCGTTCATCGTGGCCATCGCCATCCCCGCCACCCTCGCACTGACCTTGTTGGTGTTCTATTTGTACGGTTTCACGCTCAACCGCATCACGCTCTTCGCGCTGATCTTCAGCATCGGCATCCTGGTCGATGACGCCATTGTGGTGGTCGAAAACATCGTCCGCCACTTCCACCTGCCGCAAAACCAAGGCCGGTCGCGGTCGGAGGTCGCGGTCGAAGCGGTGGGTGAAGTGGGCAACCCGACCATCCTCGCGACGTTCGCGGTCATCGCCGCCGTGCTGCCGATGGCCACCGTCGGCGGCCTGATGGGACCTTACATGCGCCCGATCCCGATCGGCTCCAGCGCGGCGATGGTTTTCTCGCTGTTGATTTCCTTCATCGTCACGCCTTGGGCCGCCGTCCGCATCCTGCGCTGGGGACGGAAAGAAGGCGCCGGCGCGGGCCATGATCGCAGCGCCAGCGAAGAAGGCTTGTTCGCGCAAATGTACCGGCGGTTGATGGCGCCGCTCATCGCACACCGCACGTGGCAATTCCTGTTCCTCGGCTTGCTCGCGGTCCTGTTGGTCGGCGCGATGGCTTTGGTGGGCATCGGCTGGGTCAAGGTCAAAATGCTGCCGTTCGACAACAAGAGCGAGTTCCAGGTGATCCTGAACATGCCGGAAGGCAGCTCGCTCGAACGCACCGCGCAGGCCGCGCGCGAGATCGCCACTGCCATTCGCGGCGAGCCGGAAGTGACCGATTACCAGGTTTATATCGGCACCGCGGCGCCATTCAACTTCAACGGCCTGGTCCGCCATTACTTCATGCGCCGCGGCGCGAACGTCGCGGACTTGCAGGTCAACCTGGTCAACAAGCACGAACGCAAGGCCCAGAGCCACGACATCGCCAAGCGCGTGCGCCCGCGCGTGGCGGAGATCGCCGCCAAGTACGGCGCGCGGGTGGCTGTGGCCGAGGTGCCGCCCGGCCCGCCGGTGTTGCAGACGCTCGTCGCCGAGATCTACGGCCCGAACGAGGAAGCCCGCCAAAAGCTGGCCCAGAAGGTCCGCGAAATCTTCAAGCAGACTCCCGGCGTCGTGGACGTGGATTGGTACGTCGAGGCCGACCAGCCCAAGGCGCGGTTCGTCATCGACAAGGAAAAGGCCGCGCTCCACGGCATCAGCGCCGAGACCATTTCCATGACGCTCCGGCTCGCCCTGGCCGGCGACCGCCTGGATCTGGTCCACCAACCGCGCGAGAAGGAGGACGTGGACATTATCGTGCAACTGCCGCTGGCCAGCCGCACCTCGCCGGACGATTTGCTCGCCTTGCGCGTGCGGTCCGGCGACGCGAACGCGTTGCCCGAGCCGGGCCGGATTTCGGACGCCCCGCCGCTCGTTCCGCTGCGCGAACTGGTGAAGGTCGAGTACACCACCACCGACAAGAGCCGTTACCACAAGAACCTCATGCCGGTGACGTACGTGATCGGCGACGTGGCCGGCGTCATCGAAAGCCCGGTGTACGCCATCCTCAAAATGAACCAGGCGCTCCGGGCGCTGGACCTGCGGCAGTTCGGCGACACCGAGGCGCAACTCCGCATCTACAACGCCACTCTGCCTTTCTCGGACAACCACCTGGCGATGAAATGGGACGGCGAATGGCACATCACCATCGAGGTCTTTCG
>JAKCAB010000588.1 GCA_021839785.1 bacterium
GCCCAGATCGAGGCCAAGTCCGCAAGCATCACCACGGAGCGCATCTGGAACGCGCCGTGGCCGAAGATCGCCGTCACTGACCGAAACGTGACGAACGTCTGGTTCCGGGCGGTTGCGTGGAATTGGGACGAGTTCCTGGACCGCCAGCACCGCCGGCCCGAAAACCTCAGCGACGCCGAGCGGAAAGCCATTCTCGCGAAGGAACCGACGCTGGCCTGGTCGAACGCGCTGCCGCCGACCGCCGACTTCAAGGAACGCACGGCCGAGTTGCCGGCGCCGACGACGCTCAAGGCGGGATTCTATTTCCTCATCGCCAGCCACGACCCGAACTTCAGCGAACGCGACAACCAGCTTTCGATGACGGACATTTGGGTCAGCGACCTCGCCTTGGTGATCCGGAAACGCGCGGGCCAGGTCGAAGGCTTTGTGCTCGAGGCGGCGAGCGGCGAACCGATCGGCGGCGCGCAAGTCCAGGGTTGGCGCCTGGACAACCAGGCCAACCGGGTGGAAGTGCCTGCTGCCAACACCGACACGAACGGCTTTTTTACGATCCAAACGCCCACAGACCGCGGTGTGCTCCTCAAGGCCACCGCGCGCGGCCAATCGGTCGCGACGGCGGATGAATATCAGCGCTGGCAACGCCAACCGGCGAACAAACCGTTCACGCAGACGATCTTTTTCACCGACCGCGCAATCTATCGTCCGGGGCAGACCATCCAGTACAAAGGCATTTGCCTGGAGGCGGATCGGGGCAAGGACAATTACCAGGTGCTTGCCGGGCAGGAATTGACGGTCGTGCTTTACGACCCGAACAACAAGGAAATCGCCCGGCAGGAGCGGCGCGCCAACGATTACGGCTCGTTCAGCGGCAGCTTCACCGCGCCCCGCGACCGGTTGCTCGGCCAGGTGCGGCTGGACGTGATCGCCGGCCCGCGCGGACAGGCCTGGGTCCGCGTCGAGGAATACAAGCGGCCGAAATTCCAGGTGACCCTCGACGCCCCGAAGACCGCCGCCAAGCTGAACGGCGAGGTCCGGTTGACCGGCCACGCCACGGCCTACACCGGCGCGGCCGTGGACGATGCGGCGGTGAAATACCGCGTCGTGCGCCAGGTGCGGATGCCGTGGTGGTGGGGCTGCGGTTGGCGGCGCGGCGGCTGGCCGCAGCGCGACAGCCAGGAGATCGCCCACGGCAGCGTCCGTACCGGCACTGACGGTAGTTTCGAGATCGTGTTCACCGCGAAACCCGATCCTAAGGTGGCCGAAGCCGACGAGCCGACGTTCGAGTTCGAAGTTCACGCGGACGTGACCGACGGCACGGGAGAAACGCGCTCAGATTCACGCACGATCCGGCTCGGGTACACCGCGCTCGAGGCGCGCGTCACTGCCGCCGACTTGCTCACGGACGACCAACCGGCCAGCCTGGAAGTACATACGACCACGCTGGACGGCGAAGCGCAGGTCGCCGAGGGCTCGATCAAGGTTCACGCGCTCCAGGCGCCAGCGAATGTCCAGCGCCCGGCCTTGGGCGGCTTTGCTCCGCGCACGGCAGACGATGAATCGCCCGACCTTGCCGATCCGAACAACTGGCCGTTGGGCGCGATCGTGGCCGAGCGCGGTTTCACGACGGGCACCAACGGCCTGGCGAAGCTCGACTTCAAGCTGCCCGCCGGCGCGTATCGCGTGGTGCTCGAAACCCAGGACCGTTTCGGCAAGCAAGTGACTGGCCGGCTGCCGCTGCAGGTCGTCAGTCCCGGCGCGGACAAGCTGGCGATCAAGGTGCCGCACCTGCTCAACGCGCCAGCGTGGGAGGTCCAGCCCGGCGAGGAATTCACGGCGCTTTGGGGCACCGGCTACGACGCGGGCCGCGCGTTCGTGGAGATCGAGCATCGCGGCAAGCTGATCCAACGTTATTGGACGAAGGCGGGCACGACGCAGGCGCAGATCAAGCAGGCCGTCACCGAAGCGATGCGCGGCGGGTTCACGCTCCTGGTCACGTTCGTGCGCGAGAACCGCGCGTATTTGACGACGCGTGAGGTCAGCGTGCCCTGGCGGAACAAGGAACTCGCGTTGAGTTGGGAGCACTACACCTCGAAGCTCCAGCCGGGACAGAAGGAAACGTGGACCGCGGTGGTACAGACCCCGAAATCCGAAATCCGAAACCCGAAATCCGCTGAGCGCGCCGTTGCCGAGATGGTCGCCACCTTGTACGACGCGTCGCTGGACCAATTTGCGGCCCTGAACTGGCCGGAAGGCTTCGGGGTGTTCCGGCAGGAAAGCTCAGACGTCTCGGTCTTTTTTGCCAACGACGCCCGCCGATTCCTGGCCTTCAGAAACGACTGGCGCGTGCCACAGGAACGTGTGGAACTGAGCTACCGCGACCTGCCACCGGACGTTCGCGCGGGTTTTCTGCGGGGGCGCATGGCGATGCGTTACGGCATGGCTCGCGGCGGAGGCATCGGTGGACGCGCCGAGACGGATGCCGTCATGCTCGGAGCACCGATGGTCGCGACTGCCGCCGCACCCGCGATGGAGAATTTCGCGGCCGACCGCGCGCCGCAGGAATTGTTGTTTGCCAAAGGTGTGTCAACTGCACCCGCGAAGCAGGCCACGGCAGAAACGGTTCCGGTTAAAGGCCCGGACTTGAGCGCGGTCGCCGCCCGCAAGAATTTGAATGAGACCGCGTTCTTCTTCCCGCATTTGCTGAGCGACTCGAACGGCACGGTGCGGCTCCAGTTCACCATGCCGGAAGCGCTGACCGAGTGGCGCTTTCTGGGCTTTGCCCATGACCGCCAGCTCCGCGCCGGCCTGCTCGAAGGCAAGGCGGTCACGGCGAAGGACCTGATGGTGCAACCGAACCCGCCGCGTTTTCTCCGCGAAGGCGACGTGATCGAATTCACGGTCAAGGTCTCGAATCAGAGCGACCAGGCCCAACACGGCAAGGTGCGGCTCACCTTCAACGACGGTCTGACGGACAAGTCCGCCGATGCGTTGCTGGCGAACCGGACGCCTGAGCAGAGTTTCGACGTTCCACCGCGCGAATCGCGCAGCTTCGGCTGGCGCATCATCGTGCCGGACGGCCTGTCCGTGCTCACCTACAAGGCGGTGGGTGCAACCGAAACGCTCTCGGATGGCGAGGAGGGTTTTGTGCCGGTGCTGGCGCGGCGAATTCTGGTGACCGAGTCGCTGCCGCTGCCGATCCGTGGCCCGGCGACGAAGCGGTTCGAGTTCAAGTCGCTGCTCGACGCCGGCAAATCGAAGACGCTCCGCCAGCAAAGCCTGACCGTCCAGATGGTGTCGCAACCCGCCTGGTACGCGGTGATGGCGCTGCCGTATTTGATGGAGTTCCCGTACGAGTGCAGCGAGCAGACGTTCAACCGCTATTACGCGAACACGCTGGCGCGGTTCGTCGCGAACTCGGATCCGAAGATTCGCCGGGTGTTCGATCTTTGGAAAAAC
>JAKCAB010000638.1 GCA_021839785.1 bacterium
GTCGGCAAACCACGTCGGGTTCACCGACCAGTCGGTTTCGAAGTAGCCGCCAATCCAGTTGAGGAACTCCGGTCCACCGTTGTCCTTGGGCACTTCCACCGCGTAATGCAGGCAGCCGACGCCAGCCCCTTGCTTCGCCTTCTCGCCGATCTGCTTCAGATGATCGCTCTGCACGAAGACGTGTCCGCCACCGCCGTCGCAGTAAATCAGGATGCCGTCGGCGTTGTCGTAGGCGGTCGGGTCTTTGGGCCAGCCGTTCAGGTAATAGGTCGTCAGGATGCCCGGTTCACCTTGCAGGCACTGGTTGAGCAGTTGAATGCCGGCGTTGTGTTCGTGTTCGCCCGGACCGTGGCTGGGCGTGCCGGCGGTCAGCACGATCTTCTTCAGGTCGCCGAGCTTGAACCGCTTCAGGCGGATGTCCCTGAACTGAACCATCATCGGCGGACCGGCGTGGAGTTGGAGGGCGAGGATGCCCTGGCGGACGCGCTTGGCCGGATCGTTGTCCGTCACATCGACGGTCACATGGCCGTTGATGCTGTTGCCGAAGTGATAACCGTGGACGGTGATCGTGTAGTCGTTCCAGTCGCCCTTCTTGATCGAGGCCTGGATCGCCTTCGAATCGCCCACCGAGCCAGTGACTTGCTTCTTGCCGTCAGCGCCCCAAACCACCTGCTGGCCGCGCTCAGCCATGATGCCGCGGGTCATGCGCTCTTCGTACAGAATGCCCGAGTAAGTGTCGCCGGCCTCCATGTCCGCCTGGTAACCACCGGCAATCCAGTCGCCGAAGTCCTTGCTGCGGTACTGCACGCCGGAGTTACCGAAGCCTTTGTCGTCGCCCGGCACGATCCGGTACGAGAAACGCAGCTCGAAGTCGTCCACCAGGCCGTTGCGCCAGATGAGGAAGGTGTTGTGTTTGGCCGGTTTCTCGGCGGTGGTCTGGCCGGTGATGACGCCGTTCTTCACCGACCAGAGCTGCGGATCGCCGTCCCAGCCGGACAGGTCCTTGCCGTTAAAGATGGGTTTGAAGCCGTCCTCGTCGGCGGCGGCCAGCGCCACGAGCGGCGCGACCAGCAAACCGGCGAGGAGCAGGGGAGTGAAACGTCGGGATTTCATGGGGGCGGATAATCTGAATGGCCAAGTGATCATGGCGACGAGCCTATGGACGCTGGCCGCGAATTGCAAATTCGCCGTGAGCCGGCTTGTGGCGACAAGAAACGGCAACCGGCGCATGGCAGCGCTCCCAGATGTTCCTGGTAACTCGACTCTGCCATACACGATCAAGCGATGCGCTGGTGCGAATGCGTTTGCCAGTTTTGTGTCACAATTGCGACATAAAATGTTCACGGTCCCAATCGCTCCACCACCAGATTGCCGAACAGGCGAGGCGCTGCCGCCGGCAGGCACGATTCCAACGTCACCCGCTCGGCGGCGCCGAGGTCTTCCACAGTGCCGGGCTGGCCTTCGGCGGGGCTGGGTAGCCACGTTCTCAGGTCCGTGGAAAACAGCGGGCGCACGCGTGCGTCCGCCAGGCCTTTGGCGCGGGTAAACTCCACTTCCAGGCAGCGTTCGCCGGGGTTGCTCGAAACCTGCCATTTCGCCAGTGCCTCGCGGCTGGCGGATTGGTGCGGGTCGAGAGCGAGCGCGTACTTCACAAAGTTGGGCACGCCATCGCCGGCAGGCGTGCCGTCGGGTCCGCTGAGCGTCGGCTCGGCCAGCTCGGCCGGGGTGAAGTGGCCTTCCCGCCATTGCTCAAAACTCGCGCTGACCGGCGCCACTTCGATCTCGTACCAGATCGTCCCGGCGGCAGTTGAATTGGTGATTACAGTGGAGCCGCCGCCCGCGTCGGTCACCGCCAGTGCGGAAATCCGCTGGCCGGTCGCGTCAAGTGCCCAGGCCTGGACGCGGTCTTTCGCCACCGGCAGCGTCAGCGAAAACGGCGCCACTTCGACGAGGGTTGGCGCCATGCCCCACTGATTGCCGACCGAGGTCTTCGTCGCGTCCTTCCATTTCATCGCGGTATTTTCGCACCGCCCGGCGGCGACCAGGATGGCGGTTCCGCCGTTCGTTAGCGACTGGCCGCGCGTAAGTGTGAGCGCCAGCGTGCAAAAGCCGAGTTGCGTCGTGCCTGGCTTGAGCCGCACACCGCCAAGGTTCACGTCGCGGTTGTCCGCAAATCCGATGACCGCCTTGGTGCGCGGCGTGTTGACCGTGACGTAACCTTTGCCGGCCGTGGCAACGTTCCAGCTCAGTTCGCCGGTGTCGGAGGCGAGCACCTTTCCGGGCGGGTTTGCGGGCGGCGCCGGCAGGCCGGTGGCGTTCGGGCCAACCTCCGTGCTGACGCGGCTCACGAACGGCAAGTGCGTGGGCAAACCAAGTTGCGCGCCGCTGAAAACGGACCACGCGCCGGCGCTGCGCTGGAGCAGGTCGATCTCCGCGTCCGGCGTGAGCGCCAGCGTGTATTCCTTGACCGCGCGGGCCACATCGCCGCGCCGAAACAGGTTCGCCGCGACGACCAGGTTCGCCATTTTCGTCGGCTGCTGCGCGGTGTCGAAGAAACCCCGGATCTGCCCCATCGGCACGCTGTCCTGGCCGGGGCCGTAATCGAACAGCCACACGCCGTCCCAATCCTGCAACGCCGCGTAAGCCGCGAGCAGCAACGGACACTCCGCGTTGTACTGGTTCGGCGACGGGTGCTGGTATTCGGTGACCGTGAACGGCTTGCCTTTGATGCGCTGGCGCGCGAGGCCGGCGAGCGTGTTGTCGCTTTCGATGGTGTTGGCCAGCGCGACGTTGGCGACGGTCCAGTTGACCGAATCCCAAGGCTGGCCGGGGAACTGCGGATGCTGCCAGTACGCGTGGGCGTCGATCACGTCCAGGCGGCTTTGGACCGAGGCGGGACTGTTGGCCGTGATCGTGCCGAAGATCAAACCGGTGTAGCCGCAGTGGGTGTGGAGGTGGCCCACCATCGCGTCGTAATAACGGTTCTCGAGCTCGCGCAAAAACCGCAGCCAATCCTTGCGCGCGTCGGCGGTGCCGGTGAAGCCATCGCCGCCGTGCCGGATGTTCGGAACCGTCCGCGTTGCCAGCGAGGCGCCGTCCGGCAAGGCGCCCAGCGCGCCCCCCACTTGGAACCGCACGTCCGCGAGCCAGACCGTGGCCAGGCGATTGCCAAACCCGCCGAAGTTGACCCGCGCATTCGCATCCGTGCTCGTGACCGTGAAGGTGTTGGTGAAGCTCTGCCAGTTCGTGCCCAGGGTGAACGAGCGCGAATAGCCGATTGCCTGCCACGGGTCGTGCGCCTGCATCACCGACACCGCCAGTGGCGTGCCGGCTGCGTTCGCCTTCGCCGAAAAAGTCAGCGTATAAACCTGGCCCTGCGTCACGCGCAGGTTGGGCTGGTTGAACTGCACGTGCCAATCGGCGGAACCGACGGTCGTGACCTGGATTTTC
>JAKCAB010000533.1 GCA_021839785.1 bacterium
TTCGTCCAGGCGCTGTCGCCCAGCGCGGCTTTCTTTTGGAGCAGATAGGGTGGTGTGCCGCCGGACCAGGCGATCCGCACGCCCAAGGCACCCACCGTCTCGATCCCGGTGAGCGTGGTCGGCGTCGGTGCCTCAACCGTTACGGCGACCGGAGCCGAAGTCGCGTTCAGACCGCTGGAATCCACGGCCGCGGCGGCGAACGTGTAGCTGCCGGCCACAAGATTGCTCAAGGTCACCGAGTAGGGCGGAGCCGCCAACTCCGCGACCTGGGTGGCGTTGGAGAAGAACTGGACTTTCGTGATCGGATTGCTGCCGGGCGTGGCCTGGGCCGTGAGCGTGAGCGTCGCCGGTTCGATGAAGACGGCGTTGTTGGTCGGCTCGGTCAGGCTCACGGTCGGGCCTTGCGCGGCGGCGTTGACCGTGATGGTGCCGCGCATGAAGGATTTGTGCGGCCGGCAGAAATACGGGTGGGTGCCGGCCTCCGTGAAGGTGAAGGAGAACGTGGTGTTCGCCGCCAGGGTCATGTTCCCGGAATCCCACAAGCCGTCCGCGACGCCGTTGGGGCCGGAGGTCGTGGTGTGCGTGACGGCATCCTTCTGGGTCCAGCGGACCGTGTCGCCCACGTCGATCGTCAAGTTGGCCGGGACGAAGGCGAAGTTCTGAATGGCCACGTCCCAGGTGGCGCCGAGCGTCTGGGTTGTGGCCCAGGCCAGCAGCATTGCGCCCGGCAGCCAGCGGAGGCGCCGAGGTGAACCGGTTGGTCGCTTCAATTTCATCGTCATGTTTGTTGTTTTCATGGGAGTCCTGTGCCTGCCGGGACGGGCCTCGAGTGGGCCCGGCCCGGCTTGTTCGACTTCGCTGCCGGCTGATCGGGTCGATCAGGACCGCTTTTCCACTTCCTCAACCCGGCGGCCATCGGCAGCGATCTCGCAGGACAGATGCACCAACCGCTGCTTTGTTCCCACGCTTGCCGGGAAAAACCACGCCGGGTCGTCCCGCGCCGCCCCGTCCGGCGTCTCGCCAAACCCTGGAGCCGCGGGGCCGCTGAGCGGGAAGAGCGCGGGTGTGTCCAACCCGCACCGCCCCGGGTGCTGAGCTGTTGGTGAGCCGAAGTTCGTGAACCTCTCCGCCGGCGGGACCCGCGGCTGCGACCGGGGATGGTCACGCGCCGGAAACCGGGAGGCGAATTTGCACGGCACGGCTTTGAGTTTGACGCAAGGCCGTTCCGCCGTAGCATGTCGGCTTTATTCGACGACAACTCGGTTAACCCCGCCGGCGGCACAAGCCGGCAACGACAGATCAACACATGGCTAAGATCGACTTCGGTGGCACAGTGGAAGAGGTCATCACGCGGAAGGAATTCCCGATGACCAAGGCCCGCAAGGTCCTTAAAGATGAAGTGATCGCGATCATCGGCTACGGCGTGCAAGGCCCGGCCCAGTCGCTCAACCTCCGCGACAACGGCTTCAACGTCATCATCGGCCAGGCGCCCGAATTCAAGCGCGACTGGGACCGCGCGGTCGCCGACGGCTGGAAACCCGGCAAGACGCTGTTCCCCATCGAGGAGGCGGTCCAGAAGGGCACCATCATCCAGGTTCTGCTCAACGACGCCGCCCAGCGCGTGGTCTGGCCGTCGATCAAGCAGCACCTCAAGCCCGGCGACGCGTTGTACTTCTCCCACGGCTTCTCGATCACCTACAACAAGAAGACCGGCGTGGTCCCGCCGAAAGACGTGGACGTGATCATGGTCGCGCCCAAGGGCTCGGGCCTGAACGTGCGCCGCAACTTCCTGACCGGCGCGGGCATCAATTCGAGCTTTGCCGTCGAGCAGGACGCCACGGGCCGCGCGCAGGAGCGTTGCCTGGCGATCGGCATCGGCATCGGCTCCGGCTACCTCTTCCCGACCACCTTCCCGCACGAGACGAACAGCGACCTCACCGGCGAACGCGGCGTGCTCATGGGCGCGCTGGCCGGCATCATGGAGGCCCAGTACGACGTGCTCCGCGCGCACGGCCACACGCCGAGCGAGGCGTTCAACGAGACCGTTGAAGAACTCACCCAGAGCCTCATCCGGCTCGTGGACGAGAAGGGCATGGACTGGATGTACTCGAACTGCTCGGCCACGGCCCAGCGCGGCGCGCTCGATTGGAAACCGCGGTTCAAGAAGGCGGTCCTGCCGGTGTTCAAGGAGCTTTACCAACGCGTGGCCTCCGGCAAGGAAGCTGAGCGCGTCATCAAGGCGTGCGGCGCGAAGGATTACCAGCAGCAGCTCGCCAAGGAACTCGCGGAGATTCGCGATTCCGAGATGTGGCAGGCCGGCGCCGCCGTGCGCGAGCTTCGGCCGAAGGAATCCACCAAGGCCATCGCCAAAGGCGTCAAAGGTGTGAGCGGTCGCGCGGCGAACTGACCCCGGCTCAATCTGTTCTCAGTTCACGCAGGGCGGCCAACCAGCCGCCCTTTTTGTTTTGGACCGAAGTCGCTGGCGACTACAGACGACGCAGCCACCTTGGATACGCCCAACGGGCGTAGCCCACCAGCATTGGTGGGGCGAGACTCCGTCGAGCCCAGCCATTTCTCAGCCACTGAGACGCCGAGGCGTGGAGGTTGAATTGGGAACGGAGGAAGGCCGGAAACCAAGGCCACAGCCCTGCGGCAGCGCCGCCCAATCTTGGCGCGCCGGTCTCTGACCGGCTTAAAGCCGGTGCAAGCCGACCCGCGTCTCATCTTGCCGGCGCTGGGCATGGCCAACAACCTCGCGGGCGCGCAGACGCCGTAAGCCGGCTGGGAAGCCGGCGCGCCGCGCGGCGGTGCCAGGTCAAAATTCGTGCTTGCCGAGCGTGACGGGTAAAGTACAACCACCACAACGCCAACGTAACCCGCAACACCAATGCCCAGCATGGAGGGATTTATGATGGAACAGACATGGCACGAGCGACAGGCCGCGAATCCAACCCCGGTAGGGCGAGGCTCCGGCCGAGCCCAACTCAACCGCCAAGACACCCGGACGCGGAAGACGATCACTCAGACCCGGCAACTTCATTATGAAATTCCCGACGCTTGATCTGTCCCGGTGGTGTGGGCGGTCGCTCGCGCGACAACACGTCGCAAGGCAAATGTTAGTTTGCGCGCTGGTGCTGTTTGCAGTTACTCGCGTGGAAGGTCAGCCAAACGGCCGCACGCCCGGCACCGTCGTTGGTTGGGGCAGCCAGGTAATGCCCATCGTTCAGCCGGGAACGCGCTTCACGAAGATTGCGGCGGGATGGGGTCACAGCCTGGCCTTGAAGGGCGATGGCACGGTCGTCGCGTGGGGAGCCAACGGGTCTGGCCAAAGCACGGTGCCCGGCGGCTTGAGCGGAGTGGTGGCCATTGAGGCGGGAAGCGCTCACAGCCTGGCCTTGAAGGGCGATGGCACGGTCGTCGCGTGGGGATGGAACCAGTATGGCCA
>JAKCAB010000724.1 GCA_021839785.1 bacterium
GCCTCTGCCCAGCCTGGCGCGGTCCGGCCGGTGGCGCCGGGCAACAGCTCCACGTCCACCGGGCGAAAAACCGAATCAGCCGGCAACGGGGAACTCACCAAGACGCTTCGCGGCAGGGCGACCGAGAAGGCCCGCGGCAGATAATCGCCCAGCGGATCCTCCACCGTGGCGGTGACGGCGAGCGGTCCGGCGGCGGGCAGGGGATCCGCGAACGCGGCGGTGTAATCGTCAAAACCGCTGGCGCCGACGATCAAGGCGACGTGGCTGGCGTTGGCGCGGAATTGGGCCTGCGCCGAGCGCACGGTCAAGTTGCGCGGCACCGCCCGGCCGGTGAGGTGATCCACCCAGCGCACCGCGCCCAGGACGCGTCGATCGAGGCGTTCTTTCACGGCAGGCGTTCGTGAAGGTCGTCCGAGAACGTGAGCCGCGCGGCGACTACCGGCTGGTACTCGCCGGTTTCCTTGCCCAGTCGCACCACTCGCGCAATAAAGCCGTAGCTCAACCGGTACGGCCGGTTCGCCGCGTCCCAGATGCGCGTCAGGTCTTCGGTGGTCAGGTCGGTCGGGAGCAGCGCCACCGTTTCGTCCGCGGCCCAGCCGCCGTCGGCGTTGAGCACGCTGGGATCCAGGTAAGGGTGATAATGCAGTTCGCGCACCAGCCAGCCGAGAATGGTTTGCTCGGTTTCGGCGGTGTCGTTTTCCGCGCCCCAAACCGTGAGCAGGTAGTGCAAATCCAGCCCGAGCGGCCCGGCGGGCGGCCCCGCGCGGAGGTTGCGCAGGTGGTGGTTGGTGGCGATGCGGTACAGGTACAGCGTGGCCGTCGTGGTCGCAAAAGTGGGGTCGGTGGCGAACTTGGCGGAGGACATCACCTCGAACGTGCAAGGCGGCAGGGTTTCCGTGGCCGCGTCGTAACTGTGGTTCAGAAAATCCTTCAGCGAACTGCTCAGCGCGTGAATTGCGAGGTGATTCGCCATGCTTGCTTGAGGCTAATTCTTTGAGTCGGACACTCCTTACTCTCGGACGGCCGGCGAGTCAATCCCCACTTATTCACATTGAGGTCACCGCTTACTGGGAAACTGCCGCGGTCAGTTGGTCGGGAATGCGTCGGCAACGCAAAGCGACCGCCGGGCGATTCAAGTCAGCCCTGGCTTCGGGTCGCACGGAAGCTCGGCGTCGCGGCCGCCGAACTCGCGGAAGCCGCCGCAAGACCAGTGCGGAACGGAAAGATGGCGTCGAGACGGGCAGCCTTGCCCTCAGAGCGCTTTCAGGAGTTTGGGCAGGTCCACGTGCTGGGCGATGAGGTCGCAGATGACGCCGATTTTCTCCGTGTCGGACGGGCGCGTTTTCACGGTCAGATCGTGCACCTTGGAAGCGACGCGGTAGCTCTCCGCGGCCACGGCCAGGACCGGGAACGGCAACGCCTCGACCACCCGCGCGACGCTCGGCGAGGGCCGCTGGCCGCCGGTGAGGATGAGGCCCGCCAGCCCTTCGGTGCCTTGGTCGAAGAGCGTCGTCGCCGCCGCCAGGATGAGGTCTTCGCGGTCGCCCGGCGTGATCACCAGCACGCCTTTCTTGAAATACGCGAGCGCGTTCTGGACGCTCATGGCGCCGACCACGACTTCCTCGACGAGGTTCTGGTACTGCGAGCTTCGGTTCAGCGGTTCGGCCCGCAATTCCTCGCGGATGACCTCCAGGGTGGGGCTGGAGAGGATCGGTTGCAGCGGCAACACGCCGAGCAGGTCGAGGCCTTTTCGCTTCAGGCCTTTGTGGGCGAACTCGCTGATGAACTCCAGTTTCTCGGGCAGAACCTTGTTCAGAATGACACCGATCACCTCGACGCCTTCCTTTTCGAACAAGGCCTGGTTGACGCACACCTCGTCGATCGGTTTGCCGATGCCGCCCTGGGAAACGATGATGACTTTCGCGCCCAGGATTTTGGCGACGCGGGCATTCGACAGGTCAAAGACTGAACCGACCCCGGCGTGGCCGGAGCCTTCGCAGAGCACGAAATCCTTCTCCCACGACACGCGGTCGAAGGCCTTTTGTATCCGCGTGACCAGCGTCTCGTAATTGGATTTCTGAAGGTACTTCCGCGTGAAGTCCGGCTCGATGGCGATCGGGCTCATGTCCACCAGTGGGCATTTCAAGTCATAGACCCGGTCCATCAAAATGATGTCCTCGTCGATCTTCTGGGCGTCCACGTTCACGAACCGCTGGCCCACCGGCTTGATGTAGCCGATGCGCGGGTAATGGCGCGCCTGCAACACGGACGCCAGCCCGAGCGAGGTGGTGGTTTTGCCTTCGTTTTGCCGCGTGGCGGCGATGAAAACGCGCGGGGTATCGTTGTTCATTCGGAAACTTCGCCGGGCAACTTGTGGCCCGCACCGGGGTAGAGCAGTTCGTAATCGACGGCCTGCACGCCGACGATGGCGGCCACGCCGAGAATGTCGTGCGCGTTCGAGCCGCGGGAAACATCCGCCGCCGGCCGGTCCAGACCGAGGAGGATCTGGCCGTAGGCGTTTGCGCGCGCCACCACGCGGACCATTTTGCTGCCGATGTTGCCGGAGTTGAGGTCGGGAAACACCAGCACGTTCGCCTGGCCGGCGACCTTGCTCTCCGGCACCTTCAACCTGGCGATCTCGCGCACCAAGGCGGCGTCGAGCTGGAGTTCGCCGTCGAAATCCGCCTCCACACCGCGCTGGTCCGCTTTTTGTTGGGCGAGCGCGGTGGCGGCTTGCACCTTGCCGATGGACGGGTGCGTGGCGCTGCTTTTGGTCGAAAACGACAGCATGGCCACGCGCGGGCGGACGTTGTGCAGGTGGCGGGCGAGTTTCGCCGTGCCCACCGCGATCTCGGCGAGTTGCTCGACGCTGGGGTCCGGGATGACGCCGCAGTCCGCCATGAAGAGGACGCCGTCTTCGCCAAACTTCGAGTCTTCCACCTCCATGATCATGCAGCTCGAAGCGACGGTGGTCTGCGGCGCGAGTTGGATGATCTGAAAGAGCGGCCGCAGCACGCTGCCGGTCACCTCGTTCGTGCCCGAGACCAGGCCGTCCGCCTGGTGCATCGCCACCATCATCGCGCCGTAATAATTCGGCTTGGCCATGAACTCGCGCGCTTCCCGCTCCTGGATGCCGCGCGAACGGCGCAACAGGCAGAACCGTTGCACGAACGCGCCGAAATCGTCGCTCTCGGCCGGGTTGATCACGCGGATGCCTTCGAGCGAAATGTTCAGCCGCGCGGCCACTTCTTTGACCTTCGACCGCTCGCCCAAAAGGATGGGCACGCCCAGGTGCAGCGAATGAAACTGCCGCGCCGCCTGCAACACGCGCGGCTCGGTTCCTTCGGGAAACACGATCCGCTTCGGGTGCCGCTGCAGCTTCTCCACGATGCCGGCGATGAAACGCATGGGGCGAAGGGTAGTCGCGAACCGCCAGACTGCA
>JAKCAB010000689.1 GCA_021839785.1 bacterium
CTGCGCCACGGCGACGGCGGACCGGTCTGGTGGGCGGACTGCAGCCCGGACGGCCGGCGGGTGGTCACGGCGGGCGGCCTGTTTTCCCAGACCGGCGAGGCGCGGGTGTGGGACGCGGAAACCGGCAGACCAGTCACCGTGCCGCTGCGGTTTTCCCTGCCCTGTAGGTTTGCGGGCTTCAGTCCCGATGGCCGCTGGTTTGCCACCGCCTGCGGCGACGGCTTGGTCCAACTTTGGGACGCGGAGAACGGCGTGAGCGTGAGCGCGCCCATCCACCATCAACTGGCGCCGTGGAACGTGTCCTTCACGCCCGACGGCCGGCGGCTGCTCACTTCGGGTCGGGACGGTAGCTGGCACCTGTGGGACCTGGCCACGCACGCTTCCTTGGCACCGGTGGCGAACCACGGCGACAGCGTGATCAGAGTCACATACGATCCAACCGGCAAGATCCTGGCCACGATAAGTCTGGACAAATCTGCTCGTATCTGGGACGCCGAAAGCTTGAAACCGACAGGCCAGCCCTTGGTCCACACAAACTGGTTGCGCGACCTTTGTTTCAGTCCGGACGGTACGAAACTGGCAACCGCTTGCGCCGATCACTTTGGCCGGATTTGGGAGGTCGCCTCCGGTGCGTTGATCGGCCGACCACTGGCGCACGCGGATGAAGTCTTCGCGGTGGCGTACTCCCCGGATGGGAGCCGGCTTTTAACTGGGAGTTGGGATCGCACAGCCCGGTTTTGGAACGCGGCCACGGGCCAGCCACTCGGCGCGCCGCTCGTGCATCGCTATCCGGTCCAAGCGGTCGCCTTCAGCCACGATGGGCGCGTGGCGGCGACCGGCGCAGGCGAAGCGCGGACCATTAATGCCAAGGGCGAAATCGTATTCTGGGATCCGCACAACGGTCAGCGCCTGGCCGGGCCGTTCGACATCGAAGGAGAAATCACCTCCATTGCGTTCAGTCCCGACGACCGCATCTTGGCAGTCGGGGAAGGCGATTCCTCGGTCGTGCCCCACGCCGCCCACCTATTCGAGGTGCCCAGCGGGAAGCTCATTGGCGTGCCGATGCCGCACCACGACGACGTTGGGAGCGTGGCCTTCAGCCCGGACGGCACGCGCGTGGTCACCGCCTCCGGCGACGCCACCGCCCGCGTCTGGGACGCGCATACCGGTCGGCCGCTGACCCCGGCCATGCGCCACCACCAGAGCGTAGCCCGCGCCGTCTTCAGTCCCGATGGCACCCGCGTGTTGACCGCCAGCCGGGATGGCACCGCCCGGATTTGGGACGCCGCCACGGGCGAACCTGTCAGCCCGCCACTCCAACATGCAGCAGCGGTTCAGGACGCGGCGTTCAACCCGGATGGTTTGCACGCGGTCACTGTCAGCTTCGACCACACCGTGCGGCTGTGGTCCTTGAGCGCGACTACCTGGCCGGTGGCGGATCTGGAGGTGCTGGCGCGGGCGTTGTCCGGCAGCCGGCTGGACGCCACGGGCAACCGCGAGGCGCTCGACGCCGACGCCTGGCAGCAAGCCTGGCAAGAATTGAAGGCGCGCCATCCCGAAGCCATCGCGGCCTCGGCGGCGGATGCCTTGACCTGGCACGAACGCCAGGTCGCCGCCAGCGAGCGGGCCGGGCAATGGGCGGCGGCGCGCTTCCATCTGCGCCAACTCCTCGCCGCCAAGCCCAACGACCCGGACCTGCGCCGCCGGCTCACAGCGGTGGAGGCAAAATTGCGCGACCAGACCGTCCCGGCCAGGCAACTTCAATCGCCGTAAGGTGATGGCCCTTAGAATGCCCAGACCGCGAAGCTGACGCCTTCTTTCGGCGCGCCGGCTTCCAAGCCGGCTTAGGGTCGGCGCCAGCGCAAAGCCGGTCGGAGACCGGCGCGCCACTGGGTCGCCTTCCGAGCCTTGTCCAAACTCGAAGCACTGATTTTGGGGAGCGCGGGCGTCTCGCCCGCAGTTTTCGGCCTCCGGCCGGAAACACCCGGTACTGCGACGCCGACCCTTTGGGATTTCACAGTGTTGCGCGCCCACCCGCCGGCGAGACGCCAAGCGGATGCGACCGGGACGGTCGCGCTCCCCGGAAGTGAGCCGGCTTGGGGTCTCCACTCGCCCAAAGCCGGTCAGAGACCGGCGCGCCACTGGGTCGCCTTCCGAGCCTTGTCCAAACTCGAAGCACTGATTTTGGGGAGCGCGGGCGTCTCGCCCGCAGTTTTCGGCCTCCGGCCGGAAATACCCGGTACTGCAACGCCGACCTTTTGGGATTTCACAGTGTTGCGCGCCTGCCCGCCGGCGAGACGCCAGCGGATGCGACCGGGACGGTCGCGCTCCCCATCCAAAACGTGGCTACGAGAAGGTGCTGAGGTCGCCGGTCACGTTGGAGCCGTACAACGGTTGCCGGGGAGTCCGCTTTTCTGTGGCTGCTGACGTCAGTCAGCGGCTGACTTTTCTTGCCCCGGGTCTTTGGCAGGCGTGGCGCAATTCGGTCAAGCGTGCCGCGCTCTGACGAGCGCAGCCACGGAGCGAGACGAGGTCTCGGATAGCGCGGGCGTCTCGCCCGCAGTTTTCGGCCTCCGGCCGGAAACGCCTGGTACTGCGACGCCGACCTTTTGGCATTTCACAGTGCGCCGCGCCAGCCCGCCGGCGAGACGCCAGCGGATGCGACCGGGACGGTCGCGCTCCCCCAGAGATCCGCAGGATCGCCCTCTTTTCCGATGCGATCGGCTGACGGTGATCGAACTCATCCGCTGGAGGTGGCGCTGCTTTCGACGGCGCCGACGGCCCGCGGTTCAGACGGGAGACGAAAGACGGTTGCGCCGAAGAGGAGGTTTTGTGATGCTGAGCGTCAACGTTTCGGTTGGTGCTCGCCGGTTCGCAGGTCGCAGGTCGGCGGATGGGGCACGAGCCAGCACCGGCGAAGCATCCCGGCTGATGTACAAAATCGTTGAAGCTACCTTTCTGGCGGCGGACGTCAAATTGTTCCGCCTCGAGGCGCCCGAGATCGCGCGCAAGCGCCAGGCGGGCCAGTTCGTCATCCTCCGCGTCCACGAGCACGGCGAGCGCATCCCGCTCACGATCGCCGACTCCGATCCCCAGGCGGGCACGATCACGATCATCGTGCAGGGCGTCGGCAAGACCACGAAACTGCTGAACACGCTTGGCGCCGGCGACACGGTCCCGGACGTGGTCGGGCCGCTGGGCCGGCCCTCGGAAATCCATTTTTATGGCACGGTCGTGGTGATCGGCGGCGGGCTGGGCACGGCCATCGCTTATCCCACCGCCCGCGCGTTGAAGTTCGCCGGCAACCGCGTGGTCAGCATCCTCGGGGCGCGGACCAAGTCGCTGGTCATTCTCGAAGACGAGATGCGCGCGATCAGCGACGAGGTGCACGTGACCACCGACGACGGCTCGTACGGCGAAAAAGGGTTCGTGACC
>JAKCAB010000743.1 GCA_021839785.1 bacterium
ACCATCACGTTCCCGCCGCGCACGCAAAGCTCACCCACCTGGCGGCGCGGCAATTCCCGGCCGTCCTCATCGCGGATGGTGAGCTCGACGTTCGCGATGGGCAGGCCGATCGAGCCCGGTTTTTGCACCCCACGGAGCGGGTTGATCGAGACCACGGGGCTGGCCTCGCTCAGGCCATAGCCTTCGACGACCGGGATCGGATAGCGGGCGTCGAAGGCGCGCATCGTGTCCGCCGGCAACGGCGCGGCTCCGCTGATGCAGATTCGCAACGACAGATTCGGCGGCACTGGCGCGCTGGCCAGCGTGCGGAAAAGTTGCGGAATGCCCGGCAGGATCGTGGCTTGGTGGCGGATGATTTCCGTCAACACGGCCTTCGGTGGTTGCAGCGAGCGAACCAGCACGATCGAGCCGCCCACGATGAACGGCAGCAACACACACACCGTCAGCATGAAGCTGTGAAACATCGGCAGCAACAGCGCGAACCGGTCCACGGCGACCGCTTCCAGCACTTGCCGGCAACTCTCTACGTTGTGCAGCAAGTTGCCGTGCGTGAGCATTGCGCCCTTGGGGTGGCCGGTCGTGCCGGAGGTGTAAATCAGCACCGCCAGGTCCGCGCGTTTTCGCGCCGCAGGCTCGAACCCGGCTGGCGCGGTGTCTGCGGCGGGGAAGGTCTCCTTTTTCCAGATGCGCAGCAAAGGGTGGCCGGCGCTGAGTTTGCCGAGCATTCCGTCCATCGCCTGCTCGCTCAAAAGCACCTTTACGCCGCAGTCTTCGAGGATGTAAGCCACCTCCTCGGCCTTGAGAAAGCAGTTGATCGGCACCACCACCGCCCCGGCTGCCAGCGCGCCAAACAGGGCGGAAATGAACTCCGGGCTGTTGTTCATCCACAGCCCTACGCGGTCGCCCGGCTGCACGCCCAGCTCGCCTCGCAGCCGCGCGGCCACCTGCAGAGATTGGCTACGGAAATGCGCGTAGGTGAACTGGTCGTTACCCCAAAAGACGGCGGTTTTCGACCGGTTGGCCCGGGTGGAATCGAGAAAAGCGCTTGCCAGGTTCACGGAATCTTCACGCGAATTTCAGCGGGATTGAAAAGGTCGGCCCGCCCCGCGTCAAGAATGGGCACAGCCCGGCAGTGTGCTGATTTCAGATAGGTGGCTGCGCCGCTGCGGCGGCGCAGGACGGTGCAGCCGCTCCGCCCCCACCAAATACCCGCAGCCCGGCGACCACAGCCGTGGCGGACGCCGCTTCGCAGGTTCAACGAGGTGCCTCCAGGCCCGCCAGAATCTGCTCAGCCGCGGCGCGCGGGTCAGGGACTGCGCAGATCGGGCGGCCGATCACCAGCCAGTTGGCGCCGGCCGCCAGGGCTTCGCATGGCGTGAGCGTGCGTCTTTGATCGTCCTGTCCCGCGCCGGGTGGCCGGATGCCGGGGGTGACGAGTTGCATTTCTGCCGGCAAGGCCGCGCGCAGGAGACTGATTTCGAGCGGCGAACACACCAGGCCGCGCAAACCCGCTTTCGCCGCCAGCCGGCCGAGGCGCGCCACCTGCTCGGCCGCCGTGCCGTTCACGCCCAGTTCGGCCAGCGCCGCGTCATCCAGGCTGGTGAGCACGGTGACGCCAAGGACCAAAAGCGGGGTGCGACCGAGTCTGCGCGCCTCAGTTTGCGCCGCCTGCTCGGCGGCCTGCAGCATGACCAAACCGCCGGTGGTGTGGACGGTGAGCATCTGCACATCCAACCGCACCGCGGCCTCCACGGCCCGGGCGACGGTGTTCGGAATGTCGTGGAACTTGAGGTCGAGGAAGACCGCGGCACCCGTGGCCCGCAGCCGGCGGACGATTTCCGGCCCGGCGCTCGTGAAGAGCTCCTTGCCAACCTTCACTGCGCCGACGACCGGTGCGAGCTGGGTCGCCAGTTCGAGCGCCCGGTCGGCGGTGGGAACGTCGAGGGCAACGATGATGGGGTTGCGCACGCGGCCGAGTTAGCCATGAAACCGCCGGCCGGGAAACTCCGTTCTTCAGGCGGCCAGAGCGTGATGCCCCAGTCTGGCACACCAAATTTCGCGGCGTTGTAACTTCCAATCCCCGAAGTATTTGGCTAAAAGAACGAAAACGCAAAGCGCGCTGGCCGCTCCACTTAATGGCCTGTTTCTTGCTTACTTTTCAGGGTTAACAACAAGCCATTTTGGATGAATCACTCCGATAACAGACCAACCGTACTATGCACTTGAACGCCACCTCTCGAACAACCGGCCTCGCTCTGCTGAGCGGCCTGGCTTTGATTGCGACTGCGGGTCAGGGCCTGGCCCAGGACGATTACATTATCGGGAGCTTCGACACCAATACCGACGCCAGCCAGTGGTCGCGTTGGTGGGGCGCGGCGCCGCAGACGTACGAATGGGATCCCACGGTGGATGCCGCCAACAACCCGGCCTCGGGTTCGCTGAAGGTGACCGTGGATTTCGACTTGGCGGCCTACGCGGGCGACAACCAGTTCGCCGCTCAAGGCAACTTCCCAAACGGCGAAGTCCTGGACGGCACGAAATACACCAAGCTGGACTTTGACGTCCGGTTTGACCCCAGTTCGCCGCAAAACACCGACGGCAACTTCGGCAACCTCGAATACGGCCTGGGCCCCTCAGACTGGTCGCAGATCGGCCTGGGCTCGCTCGCCGTGCCCACCACCCCGGCAAATGAATGGATCCACGTGTCGGCCCCGATCGACCCCGCCACGGCCAAGCTCAATGCCATTGCGCGTGTCTGGCTGAAAATCTGGTCCGGGGGCACGGGCGGCCTGACGGGCACGACCATTTTCTGGGTGGATAACGTCAAACTGATCGCCAGCACGAACGTGGTGACCCCGCCGCCCACGTTGACGCTGCAGCCCGCCACGCCGGGCCTGCTCATGGCGGCCAGCGCCGCCGGCCAGCAGTACCAGCGCCAGAACGTCCGCACGCTCGCGACCGATCCCGACGGTTACCCGAACTCTTATTCTTGGGTGGATGCTTCCGGACCGGTCACTTACTCGATGACCATCAAGAATTTCCCGGACGCGGCCCACAGCGGGTTTCAAGCCCACATGTTCCTGGTGCCAGAAAACGTGATGCCGTACGGCGCGAACGACAACTCGATCGATTGGAACGCCGCGAACGTGGTTTTCCTGCAAATTGCCAACAATGCCGATGGCACGGCCACGGCCGCGTTCATGTACAAGACCAACCTGCCGAGCGGCAACGCGATGTTCTGGAACACCGACCCGGCCAACGGTGCGGTCGGCCGGCTCGTCACCGTTTCGGACGCCTCCGCCATGGGCACTTGGAGCCTGAGCTTCAAGAACAACACCGACGTCACGCTCACCGCCCCCAGCGGCGCCAGCACCAACTTCGCCCTGCCCGCGGACGCCGCGCTGCTGTTCGCCGACCCGCT
>JAKCAB010000348.1 GCA_021839785.1 bacterium
AAACTGATCGTGGCCAGCCTGGTGATCTTTGGCGCGAGCCTGGGCTGGCTGCCTTACACGGAGAGCGTGGCCACCCTGTTGGTCGCGTTGGCGATCGTGTCGGTTGGATCGGGCTTGAACCGCGCGCCGACGTTGGGCCTGGTGTCCATCTTCACGCCTGCGTCGGAACAAGGCGCGACGCTCGGTGTCACCCAGAGCGCCGGCACGCTGGCACGCATCTTGGGACCGGTCTTTGCAACCACCCTGTATGCCGAGATGCCGCATTCCCCGTACCTGGCCGCCGCCGCGTTGGCGGTCGCCGCCGCGCTTCTCGCCTGGGTACGCCTGCCCGCCAAGGTGGACCATTCCACGGACACGGCCAAGTGAGTCCGAGAACGGCCGACGATTCGCAGCCAGAATTCAGGCAGCAACTGTCTTTTAGCAGGAGATCTCCAAGGTGGGCCTTGGGAGGAGGAAGTTGGCCGGTTCGACAAGTTTTCGCATCAAGGCCACCAAGGCGAGCTTGGGCGGTTTTCCGGCGGCGCAGAGCCGCTCGTAGAGGACGGCGGCGGCGATCCGGTCGGTCTTGACCCGCTGGCCCGGGGCGCGGGCGAAGCGTCGCACGCTGGCGGGGCTCAGGACACTGACCACGGTCGCGAAGCGAAATCGCCGGAGCACCCGGAATCGGAGTTCGGATTGAATGTCGGTGCGCGTTCGCGCACACTCGCGCCCGATGTCGTCCACGCCGGAAGCCAAGCTCCGAATCGCCGACCCATTGCGGCCCGGTTTCGCCGCGCTGGCGGGTTTGTTCCTCGGCCTGGCGCTCCTCAAATTTGGCAACCCGGCACTCCTTGACCATCTGGTTCAACGGCCGCGGGAGTACGTCGAATTCGTGATCCAACCCTGGCCGCTGGCCTGGGGCTACAGCCTGCTCGGGCTGGTCGCCTTGCTCGGTTTGGTCGCCGCGGACTGGCGGCTGCCGCGCCCGCGCTGGTTGGTCTTTCTGCCCCTGGCCTGGCTGGCGTGGCAATTCCTCGCCGCGACCCGGACGATCGATGCGCGGCTGACGGCGGTCACCTTGCCGTACTTCGCGGCGACGGTCGCGGGTTTTTACCTGGGCCTGTTCGCCCTGGCGCCCAGTCCGCGGATGTCGATCTTCTGGGCGGCACTGATCGGGTGTTTCAGCGCGGTGCTGATCCTCGGTTTTCAACAACACTTCGGCGGTCTCGAAGAAGTGCGAAAGGCCATTTATGCGCAGCCGGACTGGCAGCAGCTGCCCGCGGATTACCTGAAGCGACTCGCCAACAACCGCATCTTCGCCACGCTGCTCTACCCGAACGCGCTGGCCGGCGTGATCCTGCTGCTCCTGCCGGCATTGGCGGCAGCGCTGTGGCAACTGGCCGGGCGGCTCGCGGCGTGGCCGCGGCGGGCGCTGGTCGGCGTGCTCGTCGCGGCGGGGCTGGCCTGCCTGTACTGGACGAAGTCGAAGGCCGGCTGGCTGATCGCGCTGGGCCTGGGGCTGGTGTGGTTCCTGCGCCTGCCGGTGACACGCAAGGTGAAGCTGGCGCTGGCGGGGCTGGCATTGGTCGCCGGCCTGACCGGGTTCGCGCTGCGGTTCGCGGGTTACTTCGAGCGCGGCGCCACCAGCGCCAGCGCCCGGCTGGAATACTGGCGGGCGGGTTGGCAGACCGCGTGCGCGCGTCCGGTCTTCGGCGCGGGGCCGGGCACGTTCGCCGCCAGCTATCGCGCGATCAAGCCGCCCGGCGCCGAGATGGCGATGCTGACGCACAACGATTACCTGCAGCAGGCCTCCGACTCCGGCTTCCCTGGCGCGGCGATTTACCTCGCGTTTGTGGGGGGGTCTCTGCTGGTGCTGCGCCACCGCGCCGGCACGCAGCCGCTGACGTTTGCGATGTGGCTCGGCCTGCTAGGCTGGGCGGTGCAAAGCCTGGTGGAGTTCGGTCTTTACGTGCCGGCGGTGGGTTGGGCGGCGTTCTGGTTTCTGGGCTGGCTTTGGGGTGTGACGGGCGAAGCCCCGGTCGCGAAAGACAAGCATGCCGGAAGCCCTGCCGCTCTCAGCCGCCAAGGTTGAACTCAAGTTAGCCGGCATTACGCGTAGAGGGCCGAGAGACCGTATCTTCCCGGTGGCGCCTTTTTCAGTGTCCAGCGTCCGGGAGCGACTTCGCTGAGGAGCACATAATCGCCTTCGTTAACTTTTGCGTCACGGTAGAATTGAGCGATTTCGCTACGAGCGCGCAGTCGATTTCCCTGTTCCAAGAGTTCGGTTTGGAATTGTTCACCGCTGGGAAGTGCCTCGATTATGAGTTGTTCGCCAGCTTTGATTTTGCCCCGTTTCACGTGTGGCGTCAGCGTTAGCAGATTCTGGCGTTTCATTCCACCGGTGACTTCGATCGGCAGTTCCCGGAGGTTACCGTTCGTTTGCACCGTCGTGTTGAGTAGTTCAGACGAATCCACCCCGCTGCCGAGACTGGCAATTCGTTGTTGGATAGCTGCGTGCTGTTGTTTGAGTTCTTCCAGTTCCGCGACTTTGACGGTCAGCCGGCGGATCGAGGGGAGGTCGTGCTTTTTCGCCGCCTCACTGATTTGTCCATATACTGCGTTCAGATGCTTATCAAGTTCGTTTGTCTGTTCGTTCATGTTGGTCAGTATTACAGACGTAACCAGACTTGTCAATTGTAGATTTGGGGGGTAATTACCACGCTGCTTTACAGATCGCTACAGGCAACAGCTGTTTCGCTGTCCAAGTCCGAAGAGGCGAAGCGCAAATTTCGGGTCAAGGCGTCGGCCGCGGTCAAAGTTGGAAATTCGGTTGCCGGGCGTTGATTCGCCGCCGTGGCCGCGCGGGTGTCCATCGACGCTCGCCTCAAAGCCGCAGGAACAGTTTCCGTCGGTACAAAAACCGGCAGAGCAGAATGGCCAAACCCAGCGCGATGATGGCCACGAGCGCGTCGCCGGCTCCGACCATTACCCGGGCATTGAGAAAGTCGCGCACGCTCCCGCCGGCCAGGCGCTCGGCGACCTTGTAGTAACTGAGCAGCGCGTCGCCGAGATAGACCGTGATCGGGTTCATGCCGATCCACACGAACGGCGCGGCCCAGTTCTGCCACTGGCGCACCTCGATCACGTAGTAAAACGCCGCCAGCAGCCACGCACTGTAACCGCCGGCGACCAGCACGTACGAGGAGGTCCAAATCTTTTTGATGACCGGGAACTGCAGGTTCCAAAGCCAGCCGGCCGCCACTGCGACCGCCCCGGCGCTGAGCAACAACACCACCTTGCGCAGGTCGTCCACGCTCCGGTTGCGCAACAGCAGGCCGGCGAAGACCCCGAGCAGGCACGTGCCCACAGCGGGGATGGTGCTCAGCAGACCTTCCGGATCCCACGTACCGTCCCATTTGTAGCCGGGCAGCCA
>JAKCAB010000104.1 GCA_021839785.1 bacterium
CCCCTCGACGTGAACCCCGCCGGCATCCTGTCGGTATTGGATTCGCGGGGCGGGTTCGGTTGCGATGCAGGCATCGCGGCCCATCATGAGAGGGGTCAAGCAAACAAGCAACGTCCCGAAACAACAGCGCATCTTTTTCATAAGGGAACCTCTGATAACTGCTTTTCGGCGTCGGGTGGAGGGTGGCGGTTCGGTTTTCGGTGTGGGTGGATTCATGGCGGCTCCTGCTGTTTGTGTCTTCCTTTATGGCGGTTAATCTTTCGTTGTTGGGTTTGTCGTCAAGGCTGGGTGGGTTCAACATTTGGACGGCTGTGTAGAACAAAGATGTGACCCCGGATTTGTCATGCCGAGAAAGCCGGTGAGCATGACCTGAAGCGCGGTGAAGCCCTGTTCCTTGCGGCGCGTGATGTATTCCTTCGCCTCGGTTTCGGTGAGCTTGGTGAAAAGCATCCATGGCGTGTCGGCCTGATAGAGAAAGGGCGTGCCCTGTTGGTCCACGAGGTGGCGGCGGTTCTCGCTGACTTTGAGCGGAAAGGCGGGGGGTGCGTCCGTCGCCGTGAGGGGCGGGCCGCTAACAATAAGTAGTGAACAAAGCAAGAGGGTTGGGGTGGTTGTTTTCATTCTGGTTTGCCTGGGGGCGGGAAGTTCTTCGTCGCGTCGTCGAGCACCAGCACCCAGTCGAGCATTTCACCGTAATTGGGCGGAGTGAACTCGCGCTCGCCGGTGTTGGGGAATTCGCCAATGACCGATGCTTCGCCGTTGCGCGGATTGAACCACCACGCCTTGACTTGCGGGCCGGTGATTTTGTCCATGTGGACCTTGAACTTGCGGCCCACCGGCGCATAGACCATCGCGTAGCTGTCGGCAGCATCGCGCGTCGCCACGAACCGGTACCGGCCCGCGCCGGGCACACTCGTCGGCACGCGATCGGTCACGATCACGGAGTCGCCCGGCACGCGGGTCAGGTAAGGACGCGATTCCAGCAGCCAGCGGGCGAACTGCATCTGGCCGGCGCCGGGCTGGTCGATCGCCTCGTACCAGGGCATGAGCGGATTGTTGATTGGGCTCCGGCCTGGCGCCCACATCTGCCAAACCGCGTGGTTGCCGTACGTGTGACCGCACGCGCCGCTGAACAAATCCCAGTAAAGCGGCCGGCGCACGTCCGCCGCGATCGAATGGCCCAGCTTCTTGGCGTCGAAGGAAACCGGGTGATCTTCGTAAATGGGCTCGCCGTCGATCACCGGCTTGACCGGCGTGCGGTCGTAGTCGGCCTTGGTCTGGTCGTAGCGGCCGGTGTACTCGGCCACGTGGCCGTTCTGCCGCAGGTTGAAGTCCAGCCATTCTTCGTTTTGGAACCACGTCGAGGAACCGTTGCCGCCCGGCGGGTGCAAGGTGATCAGGTGCGCTCCGCCATCGCCTTGGCGCAGGCCGCGGGCCATCGCCCGGAGGATCTCCTTCTGGGTATCGTTTTCGATCGGCCGGTCGCCGCCCAGAATCCAGACGATGCCCTTGTCCCGGTAGCGCTGGCCCAGCCATCGGCCGTAAGCCGCGGCGTTCTGCGGCGTGAAAATCTCCGGGCCGGCGCCCCACTTCTTGTTCCACTTGTCGCCCCACGTCGGCAACATCCCGATGTAAAGTCCCAGCGCGTTTGCCTTGGCGACGATCCCATCCACATGCTGGAAATACGCTTCGTTCGGCTGTGTCGGGTCATTGCCCTTGAGCGGGCGCTGGCCGTACAGGTTGGGGTCGTTGAGCCCGTCGAGTTCGGCGAGCACCACCGCCTGGATCACCGTGAAGCCTTTCCGGGCGCGGTTCTCGAGATAGCGGGCGGCATCCTCGCGGTTGAGCCGGTGGAACAGTTCCCAGGCCGTGTCGCCGAGATAGAAGAACGGTCGGCCGTCTTCGGTCACGAGGAAGCGGTGGTTCTCGCTCACCTTGAGGCGCGGCATCGCCGCCCCCGCGCCGCGCGCTTCACCGCCCCCCAGCGCGAACGCCAGGCACACGGACACAGCCACGCAACGGGCAGTCAGCAGTTCGTTCATGACGAAGAAGGGTGCAGGTTCGGTTGCGCCAAAGCGAGAAAGACCGCGCTTTTCTCCTGGAGGATTTTCATCGGCGGCACGGCAACCGGGCGCTTGTCAAAGCCGGCGGCCGATTTAGCCTGCGCCCATGCCCGGCGCGCGCCAGCTCCCGCAAGTGCAGATCCTATGCCACCCGGTCACGCCCGAACGCTGGCCCGACCTCGAACGCCTCTTTGGCGAACGCGGCGCCTGCGCCGGTTGCTGGTGCCTGTGGTGGCGTCTGCCGGCGGTGCAATGGCGCGCCCAACGCGGCGAAGCCAACCGACGCGCGCTCGAAGACCTCGTCCGGGTCGGACCGCCGCCCGGCCTGCTCGCTTACGTGGATGGCGAACCGGTCGGCTGGTGCGCGTTGGCGCCGCGCGCGGAATACAGCCGCTTCGCAAAATCGCGCACCCTCCAACCCGTGGACGACCAACCCGTGTGGTCAGTGGTCTGCTTCTTCGTCGCGCGACCGTTCCGGGGCCGCGGCGTCAGTGCCGGCTTGCTCGCCGCGGCAGCGGAGTTTGCCCGGCGCGGCGGCGCCCGCATTTTGGAGGGCTATCCGGTCGATCCTAAGTCGCGCCAGGCGGACGCCTTCGTTTATACCGGCCTGACCTCAACGTTTCGCCGCGCCGGGTTTGTCGAGGTGGCGCGTCGTTCCCCGACCCGGCCGATCATGCGGTTGACCCTCAGCTCGAAGTGACTTATGCGCTCTCGATACCTGCTTCTACTGTCTCTCCTCGTGCTCGGTTTGACCGCTGGCCTCGAGCCCCTGCGAGCCGAAGATACTCCCAGGCGTCAGCAACTCCTGGCCGACCTGCGCCGGATGCTGCCGAAAAGCACGCCGTGGGAGGATTGGCTCCAACGCACCGGCGAACTGCCACCCGATTTCGACACCCTGCCGGGCGTGGCAGAATTGCCGAACCCGCTCCGCTTCCAGAACGGTCAGCCGGTGAAGTCGCGCAAGCAATGGCGCCAGCGTCGGGACGAATTGCTGACGCTGTTCCAGCATTACATCACCGGCACCGTGCCACCCGCGCCGGGAAACGTATGCGCGACCGCGATTCGCGAGCACGTGGAGAACGGCTCGCGGATTCGCGAACTGACGCTGGAGTTCGGCCCGGCGCGGGCAGCCCGACTCGGCGTGGAGCTGCTCATTCCGCCCGGCAAAGGCCCGTTCCCGGTGTTCATCACGCAGGACAATCACCGGCGTTGGGCGCTGATCGCGCTCAGCCGCGGCTATGTGGGCTGCGTCTATGCGGGCGCGGATTCGCATGACGACACCGGCGCCTGGACGAAGGTCTGGCCGGACTTCGACTGGACGAAATTGACGCGCCGCG
>JAKCAB010000503.1 GCA_021839785.1 bacterium
GTCCAGCCGGCCGATGCTTCGGGAAACAAGTCTTGGACGCGCTTTCCGAAAGACGGATTCGTTCCGCGGCTGCTCACCGGCGCAGGCCAATCAGCACCGCGCAGTTCCAGGCGGCGAACTCGCGCAGCACCGGCACGCGCAACAGGCACGCCAGCTCCGGGTAGTATCGGGGCGCCAGGCGCACAACGCGCAGCGCCGGACGCCGGCGGATGGATCGCAGCGTGGCGCCGATGTGCGTGGGATAGAGGTTCTCGAACGGCTTGAGCTGGCGCGGGCGTTTCACCCAGCGGTCCCAGAGCTTCGGGCCCAGGCGTGGCCCCAGGTAATGGAAAGGCGAGAAGTCGTGGCCGCCCCAAGGCGAGAGCCAGTTGGTCCAGCTCAAGTAAAACAAGCCCCCGGGCCGGAGCAGATCGGCGCAGGCGTCGAGCAGCTTCTCCGGCCGTGCGAGGTGTTCCAAGACATTCGAGCACACCACGAGATCGAACCGGCCCAGCCGCGCGAGATTATCCTGGTCGATGTTCACGGGCTGAAACGTCGCGCCCGCCAGCGCCGGCGAGAGCCAGTTCTTTTCGTCCGCGAAAGTGACCGCGCAACCGAGCTTGACCAACTCGCTGCCGAAAATGCCGGTGCCGCAGCCCAGGTCGAGCGCGGTCGTCCCGGCGCCGAGCGGCACGCCTTGCCGGCGCAGCCAGGCGATCGCGTCCACCGCCTGCAGGCGATAGAACGCGTCGTCCGTGCCCTGCCGGAGGTGGTGGCGGATCAGCTTGTGAAGCAGCACGCGCGGATGAAACCAGACCGTCCTCGGCGTGCCAACTCCGCTTCGCCGGAACG
Organism: bacterium; assembly: GCA_021839785.1. The sequence goes on from JAKCAB010000503.1 coordinate 832, forward strand.
ATGCCGTTGGCATGGGGAGCGCAGCGGGGTGGCCGACGCGCCAATTTATGTCGCAATTGCGACACTTTTTGTGCCAGGCGGGTGGACGGAGCGCCGCCGGCACAACTTGGTGTTGCCTGGCTGAGGACGGCGGCGTTCACTCGACCCGCCACCTATGAAAGCGAGTCTCATTGCCATCGGCCCGGTCGTCCTGACTTTGCTCGGAAACGCCCAGAACCTGCTGCCCAATCCCGGTTTCGCGGCCGGCACCGCGCAGCCGGCCGGTTGGCGGTTGGCCGACGGGGCAGGGGAGTGGGCGACGTCCGGGCCGGCTGGCACGAACCGGGTCGTCCGCGTCCGCGGCAATGGCGACGACCAGAGCATCTGGCGCGCGGAGGTGAAGCTCCAGCCCGGCGGCCTGTACGCGCTGCACTTCCATGCTCGGCGGTCACCCGATGCCAGCGGCGGCACCGCGGTTGCCGGCACGAGTCGCGTGAACCGCGACTTCCCGCTCGACGGTGAGTGGCGCGAGTACCGCTTCATCTTTCGCGAACCGGACGACGCCACGAACGATTTCGTCCGCCTTGGGCAATGGCACGTGAATGGCGTGGTCGAATTCGATGACGCGGAGTTGCTGCCGGTGCTGGCGAGTCACCAATCCGTGTCGGGCGCGGGCGACAACGAATTGCGGCTCGGCGCAGCGGAGAAGATCGAAGGCGGTCGCTACCGGTTTGCGCCGGACTTTGGCTGGCAGGGCGCCGAGTTTCATCGCCCGCTGTGGCGCGCCACCGCGAGCTTCAACTCCGACCGCTGGGTGTTCTCGCCCGGGGCGGAGGTGGTCTATCGTTTCGGCTTGGCCGGCTGCGAGCAGACGAACGCACGGGTCAGCGTGGCGATCAATTACCACGTCGCTGGCACGCTCCACCTCGACGCCAGCCTGGATGGCGAGCGGTGGACGCCCGTGGCCACTTTCGACGGCAAAACGCCCGGCGGCACGCGCGAGTTGCCCGCCGGCCTGTTGCCGGCAACGAACGTTTTTGTGCGGCTGCGAACGCCCGACGCCGCCAGCAACTTGCAAGTGAATCGCTGCGATTATGAGGCGGGGCTGGCCAGCGCGGCGGCTCGGCCGGCAGAAGGGCGGACCGACTTCCTGGAGTTGCTGCACTGCGACCCACAAGTGACGGTCGAGAAATTTCAACTGTCCACGACACTCGGTCAGGGATTGCTACGGCTGTTCATGGCCGGAACATCCCGTTTCGCCGATCCCCTCCCAGTCGTGCGCGAACTGAGCGGCCCGACCGTTCAGCCCAGTCCCAGTTCACGCGGCGAAATACAGCTCCGCCGGGACTTCGCGGTGTGCCCGACCGTCAAAGCCGGCCGGCCGGGCGATCACGAATTGTTGTTCGCGATTCGCACCCAACCGGACCGCACGCTCCTGGCGGCGCGGACCGTTGCCCGGCTCAGCCACCTGTACGATCCGCGGGCGGGCTATTGCCTGGCCGGGGCCAACGGCCTGGCGGTGTGGTGGTGCGAGAGCGGTTGGAAAATTGCGCGTGCCAGCCAGCCGCCCGCGGCCGAAGTTCCGGTCAAGCCCGTCACCGTGTCGGCGGCCCGGGGCGAGTTCGAGGCGGCGCAGGTGCTGATTCGCCCGGAGTCGGACCGCCAACTCATTTCGGCCGACGTATCGCTGCTCACCGGCCCCGGCGGCGAGGCCGGGCGGATCAGCGTCCGCGTCGATGAACTGGCCTACGTCCACGTCACGCGTCCCACCGACGGCAGTTGCGTGGCGGGTTGGTATCCCGACCCACTGCCGCCGTTGAAGCTGCCGCGGGAGCTCAAGGCCGACGTGAACTTCCCGCTTTGGCTCACGTTTGACATAGCGCGCGACGCCAAACCTGGCGACTACACCGGCGAATTGTCATTGAAGGTCAAAGGCCGCGGCGGCGAGTCCGAGCTTCGCGTGCCGCTCGCCGTTCACGTCTATGACTTCGAGTTGCCGCGCGAGACGCACCTGCGCAGCGCGCTCGGTCTTGGCGCGGGCGAGATCAATCGTTACCACCAGCTCGCGAACCGCGCCGATCAAGTGGCCGTGTTCGAGAAGTACCTGCAGAACTTCGCCGAGCACCGGATCAGCCCGTACTCGTTTTACGATTACGCGCCGATCAAGGTCCGGTTCGAAGGCGAAGGCACCAACAAACACGCGCGGGTGGACTTCACGGAGTTCGATGCGTGGGCGTCGCGCTGGCTTGGCGGCGGTGCTTCTGGCGCGGGGAGCGCCGGCGTCCTTGCCGGCAGCCCATTCAACACGTTCCAACTGCCGCTGCGCGGCATGGGCGGCGGGACGTTTTACGAACGGCACCTCGGCGAACTCGAAGGCTTCCAGGAAGGCACACCGGAACACGCGCGGCTGTTCAAAGATTATCTCGGCCAGGTCGAACGCCATCTCCGCGAAAAAGGCTGGCTGGACCAGGCGTTCACGTACTGGTTCGACGAGCCGGACCCCAAGGACTACGACTTCGTCGTCGCTGGGCAGCAGCGGATCAAGGCCGCCGCGCCGGGTCTCAAGCGCATGTTGACCGAGCAGCCGG
>JAKCAB010000385.1 GCA_021839785.1 bacterium
TACGGCGGAAATGACGCCGCTGCTGATGATGTACACGCTCGGCCACCGCTTCATGCCGCCCAAGATTCACGCCGGCGGTCTCCGCTACCACGGCATGGCCCCCACGGTCAGCCACGTGAAGAAGCTTGGGCTGATCGACGCGGTGGCTTACCCGCAGACCAGGGTCTTCGAGGCGGCGGTCCTCTTCGCCCGCACCGAGGGCCTCGTGCCGGCGCCGGAACCTTCGCACGCCATCGCGGCGGTGATCGACGAAGCCATCAAGTGCCGCGAAGAAGGCCAGCAGAAGGTCATTCTCTTCAACCTTTGCGGCCACGGCCTGCTCGACTTGGCCGCGTACGACACCTACCTCTCCGGCAACCTCAAGGACGGCCAAGGCTGAGTCGATTTCGCTTTCCGTACTCGCAAGACCAAACCATGAAACATATCAACTCATTGTTCCTCGGCGGCGCGCTGGCGCTGCCCTCAATCCTGCTCGGCCAATCCGCCGGGCATTACCCGATCGGCGTGGAAGGCGTCAAAGGCGGCACCCTGCCGCCCCCCGGCTTCTACCTCCGCGACTACAACTACTTCTACGGCGCCACCCAGGTGAACGACGCCCACGGCGACAAGGCCCCGGTGGATTTCAACGCCTTCGCCTACGTGAACGCCATCCGGCCCGTCTGGATCACCAACTTCAAGCTCCTCGGCGCCAACTACGGCATGGACGTGCTGGTGCCGATCGTTTACCAGGAAGTCAAGATGGCCGGCGTGCGCCAGGACACTTTCGGTCTCGGCGACATCTTCGCCGAGCCCGTTACCTTCTCCTGGCACTGGCAGAAACTCGACCTCGGCATCGGTTACGGCCTGTGGATTCCGACCGGGGATCACGACATGAACCAGCTCAAGCCCGGCCTCGGCTATTACTCCCACATGGCCACGGGCGGCGCGACGTACTACTTCGACACCGAAAAAACCTGGTCGCTGTCCGCGCTGGGCCGTTACGAAATCCACACCAAGAACAGCGACTTCGACCGCTACCCCGGCGACACGCTGTCGCTCGAGTGGGGTCTGAGCAAGGCGCTGATCCCGGCCTTCGAACTGGGCATATCCGGGTACTGGCAACAGCAAACCACCGACGACACCGGCAAGGGAGCGGTCTCCACGGATGACTACAGCCGCGTTGGCGTGGGTCCGGAAATCAATCTGGCCTGCCCGAAGACCGGGCTGTTCGTCTCCGTCCGGTACGCCTACGAAGTGATGGCCGAGAACCGGCCGCAGGGTCATACCGGCGTCATCACGCTCACCAAAAAGTTTTAGTTGCCCCCTCCTCACAGTCCGGAACCCCGGCTGTCTCACGACAGTTGGGGTTCCGCCGTTTTCGGGACCGACCTTCCTCGCCCCAGTTGTGTGCGCGACCAGGACTGGCCTCACGCCCGTCGGCTTGCCCTGTCCTGGCCAGGCTTTCCCGCTTCGCCCAGCCCCCGACCGGATACCTTCAGGAAACGCCCTTGCCGGGCGGGGCCGGGTTAAGCAGCCTTGGCGGGTCATGCTTGAAGCTGCCACGTCGTTTCAGCGCCACTTTGGAGCGGTTCCCACCCAAATGGCGCGCGCGCCCGGCCGCGTCGAGCTCCTCGGCAACCACACGGATTACAACCAGGGTCTCGTCATGGCGCTCGCGGTGGACAAGTACGTCTTCATGGCGGGCGCACCGCGCAGCGACGACAAAGTCGAGCTGGTCTCGACGGCTTTTCCGCGACCGGCGCGGTTCCGGCTCGACGCCATCAAGAAAGACGAGACCGCGCCGTGGGCCAATTACTTGAAAGGCCTGCTGCTCCAGCTCCGCGAGCGTGGCCTGGCGTTGCGCGGCTTCAACGCCACCATCCACAGCACCATCCCGCTGGGCGCGGGCCTGAGCAGTTCCGCGGCGCTGCTCGTCGCCACCGCCCTGCTCGTGCGCAAACTTTTTCCGTACTCGCTCGCACCCGACGGCCACGCCAGCGCCATGCCGCGCCTCGAGACCGGTGAAATCCCGGCCCTCGGTGCGGCCGAAAGGATGGCATTCGCCAAGATGTGCCAGGCCGCGGAAAACCGCTTCGTCGGCGTGAACTGCGGATTGCTCGACCACATCTCCTCCCTGTTCGGCCAGGCCAACCAGGTGATCCTCATCGACTGCCAGAACCTCGGCGTCGAGTGGACACCGCTGGCGGCCGACCTGGCGGTGGTGGTCTGCCATTCCGGCGTGCGCCACGCCCTGGTGGGGGGCGAGTACAACGATCGGCGGGCCAACTGCGAAGCGGCCGCCGCCACGCTCGACGCTCCCGCGCTCCGCGCCGTGGCGTTGGACGCGCTCGCGGCCGGCCGCGCGAAACTCACCCCGCACCAGCACAAATGCGCCTTGCACGTCGTCGGCGAAATCGACCGCGTCCAGCGCGGCGCCACGATGCTGCGCGGCGGCGATCTGGCCGGCTTCGGCCGGCTGTTGTTTGAAAGCCACGCCAGCTCGCGCGAGAACTTCCACAACAGTTGCCCGGAACTCGACATCCTCGTGGACCTGGCGCGCCAACAACCGGCCTGCCTCGGCGCGCGGTTGACCGGCGGCGGTTTTGGCGGCGCCACGCTGAACCTGGTCCGGCGCGGGGCCGCCGAGGATTTCCGCACCCGCATCGCCGAAGGTTACCAGCAAGCGACGGGGCGCGCGCTCGAATCGTGGATTTGCCAGGTCGTGAACGGCGCGGCGTGACCGCCCGGTCGGAGCGCCGGTGTCCAACTGGCGGGATCGCTGTACGACTTCAAATCCACCTTCTCGCCAGCGACGCACGCGGGCTTGGACGGAGGTTCAAGTGCGGTTGGTGCAAGGTCCGGCGGCCCCGGCTGCAGCCTCCTTTTTCACCGTCGAAACCGCGAGGAACCGCTGGTAGATGAACGAGACGACCATTAACACCACGGCAAGTCCGATGAGCGAGCCGACCCGGTAGAGCCCGCCCAGCCGCCAGAGGTCGTGCAGGAACAGCTTCAGCAGCGTGACCACCAGCAGCCCCAGGCCGCCGTAGCGGGCGCCCGCGCTGGCGGTCTTGAACCCGAGCGCCAGCAGCACAAAGGCGAACAGGCCCCAGGCGATCGAGTACGCCATGTCCTGGCCCAGGCTGGCGTTGAAGTCGAATGACAGCGTCGAGCCAGTGGAGAAGTAGTCGGCGATCTCGATGTTCAACAACAGGAACGCCAGCACCGCGCCGAGTGTATAAAGCACGGGTGGCGTGTTCACGCGGAACACCACGTTCCGCGGCGGTGCAAGCAGGCGTGCACCCGCCAGCAGACTCGCCGTGACGATCCCGTAGCTGTACAGGAACCAGTTCAGGATCGGCGTTCCGCTGCGCGCGTGGTACTCGAGCACGGCCGGGTTCAGCGCCAGCCGGGCGAA
>JAKCAB010000053.1 GCA_021839785.1 bacterium
CGCGCCAGACCATCGCGGGAACGCTCGCGCCTGGCGTCAACTTCGCCCTCTATGTGCATTTGGACGACGGCCGGTCCGGGACCACCTATTCGCCCCGCGCCATACGTTCCGGCGACCTGGTGTCGATCGTCGTCCGCGATTCGGAGGGCCAGAAGGAAATCATGGAGAACGAGGCGGTGCCGCCGGTGGGTCGCCCGGGCGACTTGATCTCGATCAATGCCACGGCCGGGACGGACCTGGACCGCGACGGTCTTCCTGACCGTTGGGAAGAAGAACTGATCGCGTCCTCGGCTGGCGCGCTGCAAACCCTGGCCGAAGTCCGCGCAAGCGACGATTTCGACGGCGATGGCATGTCCAACCTGGAAGAATACCGGGCCGGCACCTTCGCCTTTCTCGACTACGATTATCTGTTTATCGAAGAGCTCGCATTCGCATCCAACCAGCGTCTTCGGCTGACTTTCCTGAGTGTGCCGGGCAAGATTTACACCGCATTCTGTGCCTCCGATCTGATGCCGGGGGCTTGGGAACCGACTCCTTTCGCCCTCTCTGAGAGCGGTCCGGTGCAGGTCACGCCGGTTGAAGGCAACGGCGACTGGCTTTCGCTGTATGTGCCCGTCGAAGCACCGTCCCGCTTCTTCCGCCTGGAGGCACGATGAAGTTGAGGCCGTGGGAAGTTCCTTCTTACATCTTCGCCAGACTCCTGACTGTCCACTTCAGGCCGCCGCAGGGCACGACTGCGGCCCGGAGCCAACGACCTCCGGCACCGCCGGAGGTCGTTGACTAGCCCGGCATGAGCTGCGTCAAAGACGCCAGCCAATGGAAGCCGGTCCCCTGAGGAGAAGTCCTTCGCTGCCCCGTGTTGATATCCCGCCCCAGAGCGACTGCGCGAAAAAAGGCGAACGGAGAATCCGTTCGCCTCAACTTCGACGGGTGCTCCGTGCAAGTCACCCCCGCGAGAAAATCGCAATTTACACCTTGCCCATTTTCTTCAGTGCCGCGTAACAGTGCGCCACCGCCGCGAGCGGCTCCTTGCCGCTCTCGTGTTCGACCACGTACACCTGCGTGCCGCCCTTGCTTTCGCACCAGGCAAACACCGCCGGCCAGTCCACCTTGTCCTCGCCATAGACCGCTTCCGGCCCGCCGCCGCTGGCTTTGATGTGGATGCTCCGGGCGCGGCCGGGATACTTCTTGAGCACCGCCACCGGATCGGCGCCGCCGTCGCGGCAGTTGCTGGTGTCGAGTTGCATGATGACCTCCGGCTGGGTGTTGCCGAAGAAGAGGTCCCAAGCGGTCTCGCCTTCGAACTTCTCGAAGTCGTGCGCGTGCGCGTGGTAGCCGACCGACATGCCGTGGGGCTTGACCTTGTCGGCGACGTCGTTGAAGAGCTTCGCCTTGTCGAGCCACGCCTGTTTGGTCTTGTTCTCCATCCACGGAACGATGAGGAACTTGTTTCCGATGACGCCGTTGAATTCGATCGTCGCGGCGAGCTTGTCCGGCAGGATCGTCTCCAACGGCGTGTGCGTGCCGCAGCAGCTCAGGCCGTGATCGTCGAGCAGCTTCCGCAAATCCTTCGCGCTGCGGCCGTGGTAGCCGGCGAACTCGACGTGTTGGTAACCAATTTGGGCCACCGCGGCGAGCGTGCCCGGCAGGTCTTTGGCGCATTGCTCGCGGACGGAGTAAAGCTGCAGGCCCACGGGGATCTTGCGGGCCGCGGCGGCTTGCACGGCCTGGACGCCAAACGCCAAGCCGGCGGCGCCCAACACGGTACGTTGGAGAAAGCCGCGACGATCGAGTTCGGATGGAAACGGAGTCTTCATAGGCAAACGATTTTATTGATGCGGTGAACGTTGTGCTGGGCGGCACGCTAGGCAGGCGGGCGGCAACCGTCAAGCTGCAGCCCACTCCGCCGATCCGCGGGTGCGGCTCCAGGCTACGGCTCAAGCGCGGCGCGGTAATAGCGGTCGTCGTGCGGTTGTTGCCACCCGTTGGTCGGCGCGGCGAGCGTCGGCCGGTGGCGCGCCCACATCTCGTTGACGAATGCGTCCCAGGCCTGGCCTTGCCGAGACCAATCGTGATCGTGGTCCCGACCGGTCGCCGCCTTGATGGTCTTCACGAACGCGGCGTCGTTCTCGAACATCCAGCGGTCCACGTAATCGAAAAACGCGTCATGATGCCACGCCTTCTCGGCGTGCATGAGGCGGAGCGCCAGAGCTTGCGCGACCCAGCCGACGCTCGTGCAGCATCGCCGATAACTCTCGCTGGTGTTCTGGCCGTCCTTCCAATCCGTGGGCGGCGTGTGCTCGTAAGGCCCCCAGCCGCTGCCGCGCGAGCGACCTTTGCCGGTGAGGGTGTCGATCCCCGAATGACCGGTGAAAACCGCCTTCGCGCCGGTCCAGCAATCGCCGTAGGCCGTTTGCTCGTCCTCGCCGAAACTCGCCTTCGGGAAGGACTCGTTGAGGTCGGCAAGCTGGTCGTCGCCGAGCAGGAGTCCCGCGAACACGATCGGCAGTTTGCGTCCGCTGCCGTGCCCGCCCCAGCAGGTCCAGCCGGGATGTCCGGCGCGGATCATGCCGCCAAGGTCAATGCCCACCTGGACGTAGTTGAGCAGGAGCGGCTCCTTTTGCTCCGGTTTCAGATCGGTGCAAAGCAGCAGCGCCGAAATGCCGGCGACGCGACCGTATTCGAGACCGTATTGGGGCATGTTTTCGACCGGCTCCTCGAAGCCGAAGAAGCAGGTGCCCACCCAAGGCCGTTGGGTAAAACGGACATATTGCTCGATCCGGGGAATGCTCTTTGTCGCGGCGGCGGTGGGGAGCGAGTCGCGCCGGAGATTGCGCGCGAGGTAAAGCTTCTGCGTGCGATCGCAAAACGCCGGCCGAAACGCGTCCGGCGGCGGCGGCGCGGCCACGCAGGTCAACACCGCGGCGGTCCGGATCGGGCTGGAGTCCTCCACGCCGCGCTCGATCTTGTTCCGCAACTGCGCGTGCAGCACCAGGCCTTTGGCCATGCTGATGGTGGCGACGAGCGAATCGCCGGGCTTCATGGCCACGGGCAGTTTCTGAATCAGCGCTGGATCGAACCAGTTCCGCACGCCGCTGTCGTAGGCGACTTTCATCGCCGCGGGCGGATTCAGCATGAAACCGTTACGGACATGCTGGGCTTCCGGTCGCTCCCGGTCCATGTGATCCAGTTCGCGCCGCGGAATCTCCGCGCCGTAAAGCGGCCGCGGATCAATCGCCTGGATCGTCACCGGCCCAACTACGTACCAATCGCCGTTCACGAATTGCCCGACGCGCGCCGGCTGGGCGAAGGTCCACGTGATGCCGTATTGCGAAAGGCTCGACTTCAACGGCAGGTCTTCAAGCTTTGGCGCCGGTGGCGCGTTGTTCGCGGTGT
>JAKCAB010000432.1 GCA_021839785.1 bacterium
CAGAGTGTGCAACCCCAGCCAGGGGGTGAAAAACTCCGGGCGGCAAGTCCAGCATCAACGGTTGTCGTGGGGACCCCAATCATTACGATGCGATTGGAGTTGACGCTTCTGCAAGTCGAAGTGCCCGTGCGCTTGAGTGGAGCGGCATCGTTGGCGTAGGTTGAGCCGGCCCGCGCTGGTCTGGCATTCCTGCGACCGGCCCAGAAACCGAGACGCGCGGCGCGTTTGCGCTTTCTGCTTTTGCGCGGGCGGCGCGCAGGCTAGAAGTTCGGGCATGGCGCAACGATGCTGGTTGGTGAAGCAGGAACCGGAGACGTACGCGTGGTCGCAGTTCGCAGCCGACCGCGGCACGGCGTGGACCGGCGTGCGGAGTTTCGCGGCACGTCTGCACCTGCGCGCCATGCAGCCGGGCGACGCGGTGCTCTACTACCACAGCGGCGAGAGCCGGGAGATCGTCGGCCTCGCGCGCGTCGTCAGGGCGGCGTCTCCCGATCCGACCGCCACGGAAGGCGACTGGTCGGCGGTGGATTTGGAACCGGTCCAAGCCTTGCCCCGGCCGGTGAGCCTGGCGACGATCAAGGCCGATCCGGCGTTCGCGAATCTCGCGTTGATCCGCCAGTCGCGGCTTTCGGTGATGCCGGTTGGCGAGGCGGAATTCGCGCGGTTGCTCGAGCTGGGCGGCGTGGCGGCGAAGACACTCCGGGGCCGCGTCAAATCTTGCTGATCAAAGTCATGAATTTTCGCCTGGAACATCTCGGCTTGCCGGCGCGCGATCCGGTGGCGCTCAAGGACTGGTATTGCCACGCGTTGGGCACGCGCGTGGTTTTCGACAACGGCGAGACGCCGCCGGCCTTCCTGCTCCAACTGCCCGGTGGCGGTGCGCTGGTGGAAATTTACGCGGCCGAACGCGCGCTGCCCGAGACCGTCAATAATCGCCTGGCCGGCTGGCGGCACGTCGCGCTGCGCGTGGACTCGATCGAAGCCGCGCAGGCGGAACTTAGCGCGCGCGGTGTGGCGTTCTCCGAACCGATCAAGCTGGCCGGGGGCGGCGGCCGGGTGTTGTTTTTCGCGGATCTCGAGGGCAATTTGTTGCATCTGGTCGAGCGGTCGCCGGGCGGGTTCGCTTGAGCCCGGTCAGTTCGGCGTCCGCCGTTTAGCTCCCTACCATCGCAAGACCATGAAGCCATTCGCAGCCATCATATTCGACATGGATGGTGTGATCGTGAACAGCGAGCCGCGGCACGAGCGGGCGTTCCTGGAGGTCTTCGACGAGCTCGGTTACGGCGATCGCCACGGTATCCATTTTGCGTCGTATATCGGCCGGTCGGACCGCGTGTTGTGGCAGGACTTCGTGGCGCGTCACCGGCCGCCGCAGCCGATCGAGCAACTGTTGGCGGCGAAACAGAACCGCCTCATCGAAATCCTCCGGCGCGAGCAACCGATCTTCGAGGGATTGCCGGACCTGCTCGCCCGACTGGCGCGGCGTTACCAACTCGCCGTCGCTTCCGGCTCGAACCATCCGGTCATCGACGAGGTGCTGGCGATGAAGCAACTCCGGCGGTTCTTCCCCGTCGTCGTGAGCACGCAGGACGTGGGGCGGACCAAGCCCGCGCCCGACGTGTTTCTGCACGCGGCGAAACTGCTGCGCGTGGAGCCGGCGCAGTGCTGTGTCATCGAAGACTCGGCCGCCGGCGTGACCGCCGCCCGCGCCGCGGGCATGGACGTGATCGCCATCACCAACTCCCTGCCGCGCGAGCAACTCGCGGAGGCGACGCAGGTGGTGGACACGTACGAGGAAATCGAGCGGCTGCTCCTGCCCATACCACCCGCCGGGGCGCCGCCACCCCCAGCCAGGCCGAGGCATTCCGAGCCGTTGATGTGACGGCCGGCAGGGCCGGGGATAAGTCGCGCGGCAGTGCCGCAAACTTGGCTCCCCCCCGCCGCGTTTCGTAGAGTCGGCGCCATGAACGAATCCACGGCCGCCCGCCACGAATCCAATCGCGCGTTTTACGACCGGATCAGCGTCGCGTACGACCTCCTGTCGGACGCCAGCGAGCGGTCGGCCCGGCTGGCGGGTTTGGAGGCGCTGGCGTTGCAGCCCGGCGAACGCGTCCTGGAACTCGGCTTCGGCACCGGCAACGAAATTCTTGACCTGGCGGCCAAGGTTGGCGCGGGCGGTCAGGTCTGCGGAGTGGACATTTCGACCGGCATGTTGGCGGTCGCCCGCAAAAAAATTGAGACTGCCCAACTATCCGCACCTGTGGATTTGCGCGTGGCGGACGCGCGGAGTCTGCCGTTTGCGGACGCGGGGTTCGATGCGGTCTATACCAGCTTCACGCTGGAACTCTTCCCCGACGAGGACATACCTCTCGTTTTGGCGGAAGTGCGTCGCGTCCTGTGTGCCGGTGGACGGCTGGGAGTCGTTTCGATGGCGGTGGTTCCACCGGGTGAACAATCCAGTGCGCTGGAGCGGGCCTACGTTTGGATGCACCGCCACTTTCCGCACATCGTGGACTGTCGCCCCATTGACCTGGAAACAACGTTGAAAGCCGCCGGTTTTCGGCTCGCCAGGACCATTCCGCTGGAGATCTGGACCCTGCCCGTGACGGCTGCCCTGGCCACCGCGCCGGCGTAATGACTGGCGGTCTGCCCACTGCTGGCAGCGCGGCGAGAGGAGCGTGCCCGACCCAGTACCACAATGACCGGCGCGCTGGGGAGTTCCTCCGTGGCCGAGCCTGACCTTGCCGGGTCTGGCGGTGCGCGATACGTTGCCACCATGTTCACGGCCGTGTTCAGAAAGTCCGGGGAGTGGTGGGCCGCCTACGTGGAGGAGTTGCCCGGCGTTAACACGCAAGGGGCCACTTTGGCGGAGGCTCGCGAGAACCTGCGGGAGGCGCTCGCGCTAGTGCTCGATGCCAACCGCGAACTCGCGCGTCGCGACGCCCCGGCCGACGTCATCCGGGAAAGCATCGCCGTACCCGCGTGAAGCGCGCCGATCTCGAGCGCCACCTGCGCGGACAGGGTTGCCAGTTTTTGCGCGAAAGCGGCCGTCACAGCATCTGGTGGAACCCCGCCAACCGCAAGGTGTCGAGCATTCCCCGTCACCGTGAGATCAACGACTTCACCGCGCGGAAAATTTGTCGCGACCTCGAAGTGATCCCTCCCGGTTGAGGCAGCGCCCGCTCACGGCCACTTGTGCTTCGGGTATTTGCGCTGCAGCTCCGACTTGATGCGCGGGTAGTGTTCCTTCCAGAAATTCGCCAAGTCCTGCGTGACCTGCACGGGTCTCATGCTTGGCGCCAGAATGTGAACCAGCACCGGGACGCGCCCCAGCGCGATCTTCGACGTCTGCGTGACGCCGAAAAGTTCCTGAATCCGCAGGGCGATGTGCGG